>NZ_JAJCGR010000023.1:0-66711 GCF_020553125.1 Blautia sp. MSK20_18 | reverse complement strand
TTGCATCGGGAATTGATCATAAGAATGAAACAACATGTATTTATGTACTAGAAAAGGATTTTGATGCTGCCCAAAAAGCAATAGTAAACTACAGAGAGACTGTGAGAAAAAGTCTGTAAATAAGATTCTTCTATGATAATGAAGGGTGAAAAGTTCTTTCACAGAGCTTTTTGCCCTTGCTCTTTATATACAACAGGTGCAAATCTGCATGTCAAGAGCAGGCGGATTTTCCGCCTGTCTTAACTGTTTCAGAGTTACTGTTCACTCCCAATGTCATTTACTTAAGGAATTTCCTTGTAAAAAAAGGATTTTGATATGGATCACTTAAAAGAACTCTACCATCTCAGATGGTCACAGGAAACAGCATACCGGGATCTAAAATACCCACTATGTTTAAAAGCATTTCATAGCCAAAAGTATGCTTATATTGTACAGGAAGTATTTGCCAGGGTACCCATGAGCTTTTGTTACCGTTAGCAGTAACTGCCCATGTGCTGTACCGCAAGACCGTGGGAAATTATCTGATCTTTCACAGTGGAAATGATGCACAGATCCATGACATGCTGGAAAATCTCTATATCGAATATCTAGGCCACGCCAAATACAGCTGCACCTTTCTCAACTCCATGCTAGTCATGTTCTGGGCCATGCTGCTGCGTTTTCACGAAAATGATATTGAATCCATCCTTACAAAGGACAGCACCGGAAATTCTGTAACGGAAATCCTCAACTACCTGAACCGTCACTACCAGAGCGTTACCTTACGTGAAGCTGCGAAGCATTTTGGCTATAGTACTTCCCACTTCAGTACCCTGATCAAGGAAAGTACCGGACGGACATTTTTACAGATCATCCGAGATATCAAGCTGAACCAGGCATGTCATGCTCTGCGTGAAACCTCTCTCAGCAATCTTGCGATCTGTGAACTTGTAGGGTATGAAAGTCCGGAGCATTTCATGCGTACTTTTAAAAAAACATATGGAATGACTCCCGGTGAATACCGGAAGAAGAACAGGGAATAAAAGATTACAAGATCTTATATATTTTCTGTATAACAGATGCCGTTCCGGGAGATACTTATTATATCCTCCCCTTTAGAATGCAGAGGGCTTCGCGATGGTGCAGGCCCTCTGCGTTTCTCTTTTCACACTGAAGGTCATTTCACACCAAGCTTCTCAAGCGCTTTCGCCGCCTGCTTCAGATTCTCAAACTGGATGGTATGGATACCGGCTTTTCCGGCTCCCTCACAGTTCACGGCACGATCATCCAGAAATACCGATTTCTCCGGTTTCAGGCTGTAACGCTTCAGAAGTGTTTTGTAAATATCCACCTCAGGCTTGATCTGCTGCACATCACAGGAAAATACCACTCCATCCATATATTTCAGAAAAGACATATCCTGCTTTGTACGATCCAGCATATAAGTTCCGTAGTTGGAAAGGACATAGAGATGATATCCCTGATTTTTGAGATATTTCACCCAGGTTTCCGCATAATCATACAGATGCATACACTCCGGATCACGTCGTACCACCTCACGAATATCTGCTTCATATTCCGGTGCACTTTCCACAAATTTATCTACATACCAGGACTCCTCATGCTGTCCACGGTCCTGTTCCTCCCAGATCGGGTTTCGAAATACTGCATCTGCGATTTTCTGATACTTTTCTTCCGGGAAGTCATAGCTCCGAAGATACTCTTCCCAGTCATAGCCCATCAGCACATTTCCCACATCAAAAATAATATTCTCGATCATACGGTTTTCATCCTCTCTCGGCTTCTTATTTCCCCAGATCCGGTACGCCATCCAGAAAACATACGCTACGATCGGTACCAGAACTGCTGCCGCAAAAGCCCCCCGGAACAAAGCCTGGGCGTTTTCACTGCTTCCCCAGGCAAATGCCATTGGAAGGCAGAATATAAGAAGTAATATGACAACACCTGCAAGTGCCGCGATTCTTTTAAAATTTTTCATTGAGCTTCCTTTCACATGATACATCCGCTATTCTATCTGTTATTTTAACTGAATATCTCTTTGAAACAAAAGGGCGCCGGAGAAATTCTTCCCCGGCGCTTCCTGTTGTCATAATCCTGATACTGTAAAAATAATTATCTGTAAATGATGTCGTTTCTTCCTGGTCCGTTAGAGATCATTGTGATCGGGAATCCAATATGTTTTTCTACGAACTCTACATATTTTCTGCAGTTCTCCGGAAGATCCTCATATTTTTTGATTCCACGGATATCGCATTTCCATCCCGGAAGCTTCTCAATAACCGGTTTTGCTTTCTCAAGCTGCACAGTTGTCGGGAATTCTGTTGTCACCTCTCCGTCGATCTCATAGCCTGTGCAAACCGGGATCTCATCCAGATATCCCAGAACATCCAGTACTGTAAAAGCAACGTCTGTAGCTCCCTGGAGACGGCATCCGTATTTGGATGCAACACAGTCGAACCATCCCATACGTCTCGGACGGCCTGTAGTAGCACCGAACTCACCACCGTCACCGCCACGTTTTCTCAGCTCATCTGCTTCCTCGCCGAAGATTTCAGAAACGAATGCACCTGCTCCAACTGCACTGGAGTAAGCTTTGCATACGGTTACGACCTTCTTGATCTCATATGGAGGCAGGCCTGCACCGATAGCACCATAAGCAGCCAGTGTGGAAGAGGATGTAACCATCGGATAGATTCCGTGATCCGGGTCTTTCAGAGTTCCGAGCTGTCCCTCAAGAAGAACCTGTTTTCCCTCTTTCAGTGCATTCCAGAGATAGAGAGATACGTCGCATACGTATGGCTCAACCATCTTCTTGTATTCCATCAGCTCATTCATGATGTCTTCCGGTTTCAGAAGAGGCTTATGATAGAGATGCTCAAGTGTTACGTTCTTGGTCTCGCAGATACGTACAACCTTCTCTTTCAGTGCTTCCTCATCAAAAAGCTCACTTACCTGGAAGCCGATCTTTGCATATTTGTCAGAATAGAACGGAGCGATTCCGGATTTTGTGGAACCGAAAGCCTTGCCTCCAAGACGCTCCTCTTCATACTGATCGAACAGAATGTGGTAAGACATTACCATCTGTGCTCTGTTGGAGATCAGGATCTTCGGTGCCGGTACTCCACGGCCTACTACTTCGTTGTACTCCTTGAAGAATACCGGAATGTTCAGTGCAACACCGTTTCCGATGACACTGGTCGTATGTCCGTAAAACACACCTGACGGAAGTGTATGAAGTGCGAATTTACCGTAATCATTTACGATGGTGTGGCCCGCATTGGCTCCACCCTGAAATCTTACGATGATATCGGCTTTCTCAGCAAGCATATCTGTGATCTTGCCTTTACCTTCATCTCCCCAGTTTGCTCCTACTACTGCAGTTACCATAACACAGTTCCTCCTTGTGTCTTTCTCTATTATTCGGAACGGCATGTTCTCTGCCTGTAATACACAGAGACACGTCATTCCTGTCTGTGTTCATTTCTTAATGTTTATAACATCTTGGAATTATACGTTGATCTCAACCTTAACGCCAAGCAGATCCTTATGTGCATCCAGAACCGGCTGTACCACATTGGCGATAAATGCCTCTGTCTGCTCTTTGGCACGTCCTGTATATCTGGACGGATCCATGGATTTCTGAAGATCCTCAAGAGTCAGGTTAAATGCCGGATCTGCTGCGATCAGCTCAAGAAGATTGTTATCTTTACCCTCTACCTTCACGTTCTTTCCTGCTTCCATGGAAAGCTCACGGATACGCTCATGAAGTTCCTGACGGTCTCCGCCTGCCTTAACTGCATCCATCATGATATTCTCAGTTGCCATAAATGGAAGCTCAGACATCAGTCTCTTCTCGATAACCTTCGGATAAACAACCAGTCCGTCTACAACATTGAGGCAGAGATCCAAGATTCCGTCGATCGCAAGGAATCCTTCCGGAACGCTGAGACGCTTGTTTGCAGAGTCGTCCAGAGTTCTCTCAAACCACTGTGTTGCAGATGTGATCGCCGGGTTCAGTGCATCGATCATCACATATCTGGACAGGGAAGCAATTCTCTCACTTCTCATCGGATTTCTCTTATATGCCATAGCGGAAGATCCGATCTGGGATTTCTCAAATGGCTCCTCTACTTCCTTCAGATGCTGAAGAAGACGGATATCGTTGGACATCTTATGTGCACTTGCAGCGATTCCCGCAAGGATATTCAGCACACGGGTATCAACCTTTCTGGAATAGGTCTGTCCGGAAACCGGATAGCAGGATCTGAATCCCATCTTCTCTGCGATCATCGGATCGATCTTGTCGATGGTCTCCTGATCCCCGTCAAAAAGTTCCAGGAAGCTAGCCTGTGTACCGGTTGTTCCCTTGGAGCCAAGAAGCTTCATAGTGCTTAATACATACTCAAGGTCCTCAAGATCCATCAGGAATTCCTGAGTCCAGAGAGTTGCTCTCTTACCTACGGTTGTCGGCTGTGCCGGCTGGAAATGAGTAAACGCCAGAGTCGGCTGATCCTTATACTGTGCAGCAAACTTGGAAAGCTCAGCGATCACGTTCACAAGTTTCTTGCGGACAAGTTTCAGTGCCTCTGTCATAACGATGATATCCGTATTATCTCCTACATAACAGGAGGTCGCTCCCAGATGGATGATACCTTTTGCCTTCGGGCACTGTACACCAAACGCATACACGTGAGACATTACATCATGGCGAACCTGACGCTCACGCTCCTTAGCCACATCATAGTTGATATCATCCGCATGAGCTTTCATCTCGTCAATCTGCTCCTGGGTGATGTTAAGGCCAAGCTCACGTTCCGTCTCAGCAAGTGCGATCCACAGCTTTCTCCATGTGCGGAATTTCATGTCCGGGGAAAAAATGTACTGCATCTCTTTGCTTGCGTACCGCTCTGACAGCGGGCTTACATATCTGTCTGTATTCATTATTATCCTCCTGATTACATACATCCGGGCCGGAATGGCGAATGATCCGTTATCTGCCCGAATCTGGTTAATTCACGCCTCTTGAAATTATATAACATTGCCTCTTTAAAAGCAACCGTTTGTTACTCCATACCCTGATGGAATTTTCCCAAAAATTCCTTCATTCTGCCATTTTCGGAAGAAAATACCTCCTGCGGCGTTCCCTCCACTGCGATCACACCCTTATCCATAAAGATGATACGGTCGGAAATATCTCTTGCAAAATTCATTTCATGAGTAACGATCACCATGGTGATATGCTCCTGAGCAAGATCCTTGATAACCTTCAGGATCTCACCGGTCAGTTCCGGATCAAGTGCAGATGTAGGTTCATCAAAAAACAGGATCTTCGGATTCATACAGAGCGCACGGGCAATGGAAACTCGCTGCTGCTGTCCTCCGGAAAGCTGAAAAGGATATGCCTTCTCCTTGTCTGCAAGGCCCATTTTCTTAAGAAGGCTTCTTGCCTGGACGTAAACCTCATCTTTCTTTCTCTTCTGCACCTTCAAAGGTGCATCCACTATATTTTTCAGTACGGAAAAATGCGGAAACAGATTGAACTGCTGGAACACCAGTCCCACATCACCGTTTTTGATGATCTCGCCGCTGTCCGGCGTCTCAAGTCCTGTGGCACAACGCAGGATGGTTGACTTGCCGGAACCGGAAGGACCGATGATACTTAAAACTTCTCCCTCTTCCACGTCAAGAGAGATATCTTTGAGAACTTCCAGTCCGTCAAAGCTTTTTTTGATATGTTTCATTTCAAATAATTTCATATTTTATACTCTCCATTCCGGTTAGCGGTAGTAATTCATACTTTTCTCAACCTTCTGCATCACAACAGCCACGATCAGGTTGAACACATAATAAAATATCGCAGCGATCACAAATGGCATCATTGTTGTCTGTGCACTTGCGATCTGCTTGGCAATGGTAAACATCTCCGCAACTGCCACAACAAACGCAAGGGAAGTATCCTTGACCAGCGTAATGACCTCATTTGTAATAGACGGCAAAATCCTCTTGATCACCTGTGGAAGAATGATGCGGAAAAATGTCTGCACCTTATTGTATCCAAGGATCTTTGCAGCTTCATACTGTCCCACCGGCATGGATTCAATGCCGCCGCGGTAGATTTCTGCAAAGTAAGCTGCATAG
Source organism: Blautia sp. MSK20_18 (assembly GCF_020553125.1). Classification (NCBI taxonomy): domain Bacteria; kingdom Bacillati; phylum Bacillota; class Clostridia; order Lachnospirales; family Lachnospiraceae; genus Blautia; species Blautia sp. MSK20_18. The sequence continues at coordinate 60,573 of NZ_JAJCGR010000023.1, read as the reverse complement.
TTGATGGCAAATGCGATAAATACAGCGATCAGACTATATCCCATGGAAATACGGATCCCGAAAATAAAATAAGGGCCGAAATATACCACCATCAGCTGCAGCATCAGCGGCGTTCCTCTCATGATGGATATGTACCCGGATACAATGGTACGGATCACTTTGTTTCTGGACATTCTGCCAAAACAGATCAGAAGTCCCAGCGGCAGAGAAAACAGCAAGGTTACAAAAAAGATCTCAATAGAGACCAGCATTCCTCCTGCCAGCTGCTGGAGCATTACACTAAAACTCATTTTTTTCCTCCTGGTTCGGAGTATCAGTCCCATTTATCGGACTGATACCTGTAATTCCTGTAAACAACAGGAAATGAGCGTGTACGGCAGCTCTTTCTGCGCCGAAGCACCCTCATTTCCTTTTTATGCGGAAGCTTCAAAAGCTTCTGCTATGTTTCTTATTTCTACTGCTGTTGGATAGCTTAAAAAATATCTTCACAGCTTTTACTGTACCGGATCTGTACCGGATCATTTGGATTCAGAATCGGTTTCTTTCTCTGTGCTGTCTGCACTTTCTTCTGTGTCAGCTTCTGCTGAATCAGAATTCTCTGTCTTATCCTTGTCCTCGCTGATGCAGAGCATGCTCTTATCCAGTTCATACTTATCTGCAAGCTTGTCAACCTCACCGGACTCGTCAAGCTTCTTGACCTCATCCCATACGAGATCCTTCAGCTCATCATTTCCCTTCTTGAATCCGATGCCATACTGCTCGTTCTGGATCGGCTCGTCAAGGATCACATATTTATCCTTGCCTCTCTGGGAAAGCTGATAGTTAGCAACACCAATATCAACAGCAACAGCGTCTGCAGCTCCGGAATCAATATTCATAAATGCAGTGTTGTAGTCCGGATTCTCTGTAAGAGATGCAAAGCTGTCCTTCAGGTCCTTATTGTCATCGTTGTTCAATGCGTCCAGTGCAGCGGATGCAGCCTGTACAACTACGTTCTTGCCCTTAAGATCCGCAAGCTTCTCAATTTCAGAATCCTTGGCAACTACGATCACCTGCTCATTGTTGATGTATGGATCACTCCATGTATAGTCATCCTCACGTCCGTTGATAGTAAATCCATTCCATATACAGTCGATCGTTCCGGAGTTCAGCTCCATATCCTTGGAATCCCAGTTGATAGGCTTCTTAACAAGTTCCCAGCCAAGATTATCACATACTTCCTGGGCAAGGTCAAGGTCAAATCCTACATATTCTCCGTTATCATCCTTATATCCGAACGGAGGATATTCAGCATCAAATCCTACGATCAGGGTCTTATCCTCAACACCTGCCTGTACACTCACTCCTGTTACCATCATTCCTATTGTCATCGCTGCCGCCATTACTACTGCAACTGTTCTTTTCTTCATGGTCATTCTCCTTTTTTCGGTTATCTCTTTATCACATGGTCACTCTACCACGTGAAAGCGTATGGTTATAGTAACATACCCAAAAGGAGCTGTCAAGAGCAAACCTTCTGCTCTGCCAGATAATCTTTGTATTTCTTTCTGGCCGTTTTCAGATATGTTCTGGAAATTGGGATTTCCGTCTGTCCGACCACAAAACTGTTCTTCTTAAGTGAAGTTACCTTCTCCATGTTAATACAAAAGCTCTGATGACATCTCAAAAAGCTGCTGTCTGACAGCTGTCCCGAAAAATCCCCCAGCCTGGCTCTGCAGCTGATCTTTTTTCCATCGGTAAGATGAAATGTCACACTGTGAAGACTACTGGATATATATGCCAGATGATCGTGCTGCAGTGTATAAACCTGTTTCCTGTAGCGAAAATACAGCGCTCTTCCGCCTTCACGCCTGCATACCTCCAGGATATGTACCAGAACATGTTCCAGTTCTCCACTTTCAACCGGTTTGACCAGATAGTTATAGGCAAACACTTCAAATGCTTCTTTATAGAATTTTTCATTCTCTGCCACCAGCACAACCGGGATATAATGTCCTTTCAGGCGCATTGTCCGTACAGTTTCCAGACTCCTGCCCTGATCACCATCCAGCCCCAGAAATATCAGATCGCAGATCTTGTGTCCCTCTGCCAGTCCTTTCAGAAGACTCTCTCTGGTCCGATACAGAAGGAGCTCTGCATCAGGGACCAGTGTGGAAAGCTGCCTGTACAGCTTCTGTGCATCCTTTCGTATTTCATCACATATCGCGATCGTCATCACTGCCATTGCCGTGTTTTCCTCCCTCATGCTCTTTCTGATATTAACATTTTATTTTCAAAGAAAGACCTACGCAATATGTGCTTCTAATTGTGCCTTGTTTTTTTACAAATTATTGCAATTCATGATCTGTTTTCGTATAATAATGTCATATAAGTGCCAAAAGGAGTACTACTATGTCTGATTTCAGCAACAAATGCCGGGAATACCTAAAGGATACAGGAGAAAACGTTTATCAGTTATCTGCTTCTTCGGGACTTGACCGTACCTCGCTACAACGTATGATCACAGGGAAACGTCTTCCCGGTATTGATTTTGTGCGCCAGTTCTGCGATTCCCTCCGGATCAATCCTTCCCAACGCCGGGAACTGATGGAATTATACAAAATAGAAAAAATCGGAAAAGAAATATATTACAACCGCAAATATATACAGGAGCTTCTGGGTGTTATCAGCTCCCAGCAGGTCATTTCCCGGGAGGGTTTTCTCAAGCTTCCATCCTTTCCCTTTTACCGTGGAACTTTTTCTCTTGATGTGGAAAAGAAGGTCCTGAACCTTTTTGAGGACATCCTGTCTTCCGGTTCTTCTGAAACGATCCGTACCAACCTTCCGGCCAACTGCCGGCTTCTTGTACAGATCTTTTCCCATCTTTATCCCAAATATGAGAAACTGCCACCGGTGATCCAGATCCTGCCGCTTCACCAGAACCCGTCCGCCTCACCGGATTACAACATGAATCTGGAAACCTTTCTCTGCACACTCCTTCCGATCCTGTCAGGTTTTGTGGGCTACCAGCCATATTATTACTATACTCAGACAGGCCGAGAGTTTTCCAGCTATGAACTGTTTCCTTTTTTCTTACTCACTGAAAAAAAGCTGCTGCTGTTATCCTCGGATATGATGACCTGTATTTTTACTGAAAATCCGGAAGCGATCCACGCATATCAACAGGAATTCCGGCGGGCTCTTGAGAATTCCAGCCAATTCTTCCTGCAGTCGGATTCTCCGGACAAGATCCTTAATATCTTTGGTTCTATCATGCAGACAAAGATCTCAACAAATTTTGCACTGGAATCTCATCCCTGCCTTGCACTGATGTCCTATGGTCCGGGCTTTATTCAGTCATTGTTTGATAACAGGGATATCGATCTTTCCAATCCGGTCTATACCCAGCTGGCAGCGGTTCTGAACCAGACTTCCTTTTCTTTTACAGAATCTGCCTTTTCCTGCAATTATTTTACACTGAGCGGGATCCGGAAATTTGCCCGTACCGGACTCCTTGACGGACCTTATTCCTACCATCAGACCCCTCTTCCGAAAGAAGAACGAAAAAAAGCCCTCAAGCATCTTCTTGACACAGATATGGGACATGAAAAATGCAGGATCCTGAAGCCTTCCGTACTTCCTGAAACCGGGATCCATCTGGAAGTTCTGTCTGACTATTCCGTTTTTCTCTGCTTTCTTTCCGAAAAAGATACTTTTCTCTGTATCTATCTGAAAGAGACCAGTATCGGACAGGCCCTGAATGATTACCTCTGTTCCCTGTCTGAGGAAGAATCCGTATATACAAAAAAAGAAGCCCGGCAGATCCTGCTGGGACTTCTTGAACAGCTTTAAGAGCCGGTACTTCTGTGATATTCTCTTGTGAGATCCTCCAGGATCCTGTCGGTTTCTCCGGATGCGATATGCTGCTCCGGGAGACCGGCAAAGCTTTTCAGAGCCTGGTCTGTTTCCTGCCTTACCATTTCATCTGTCTTCAGATCTTCCTGTCGTTTCCTGTATTCTTCTTCACTGTGAACACTGCGGTAGGCCAGAAGATAAACCTTCAGCGCTTTCTCTGAATGATTCTCCTTCCATGCTTTCCAAAAGCAATCCAGCGCTTTATCCATCTGGAACAGGTAACTGTATGCGCATCCCTGATTATGCAGGATCCTTTCACGCATCTCTCCGGTGATTTCTTTCCCGCCATGCTCCAGAAGCTTCTGATAAACACGGAGTGCATTCACATACATCCGATTCTCCATCAGCGCATCACCTTTGCGTTTCTCCCGTATTTCTTCAGGTTCACGTTTTCTGGCTTCAATGCGCCCGTTTAAGGTCTTAAGCTCTTCATAAGCCAGATAATTGATCTCTTTAAATATCGGATACAGTACTTCTTCAAGTCCGGCCTCTCTTCCAATATAAGGTTTCAGCTTGGCCGCAAGCTTCGGAAGCTCCAGTTCTTCCTCCAGCCAGGTACAGAGCTTACTGCTGATCAATGAGCTGTCCACAAGATAAAGATTGTTATAAAGATAATAGCAGAGTTCTTCTATAGAATAGATATTGGTACTGATATTTTCGATATAAAACGGCTTCTCTGCCTTTTTTACCTGACATAAAATATATCCGCTCATGCCTGCTTCCTTTCTTCCTGCTCATCCCATCGTACCAGTTCCCTCCAGATCTTCCCACTGGAAGGATACATTTCGCCAAAGCCCAGATCCTCTACTGTGATCTCACAGTCTCTCGGCGATACGTATTTCAGCGTGAGGGAAAGCCTTGAAGTCCGATTAGGCCGCTTTGGCAGACCCTCAAGTGCCATGGCCACACGTTTCTTCTCGGTTTCTTCCGGAATACTTACTACAAATACCAGTTCACTGGTATCATCCAGGATCAGCTCGCAGGATGCACTGCATTCATACCAGTTGCTGCCGCTTTCGATCAGCGGATAGTAAGCCGGAGAGCCCATCACCCGCATATCCATTCCTACGTCCGCAGTCACCAGCGAATCACTTAAATAGCGGTAACCTTTGAGTTTTTTATCCTCCAGCCTGTCCTTACCGGCTATGCAGGCTCCCTTTGCAAAAAGATTGTTTCCGTAAAAAACCTTCCGTCCCTGATGACACAGGAGCTTTACAGACTGCTGTGCCCACTGCTGGTCAAATCCTTCTCCCGTGATCTGCACACTGGAGAAGAGCTCTTTGCCGAGAGTCTTACTGATAAAACGGTAAAATTCCACATCACGGATCTCTTCTTCCGGTTCAAGCTTTGTACTGACCGGATCCTCCAGTTTTACAAGCACCGGTCTGGAAGAGCCGTTGATGTTCAGCTTCCGGAAAGTTACCGTATCGCCTGCAAAGGCATACCATCCTACACTTCGATTCCAGGTTTCCCGTTTCTGTCCCAGTGCATAATAATAAAAGCTCTCGCCATAGTCCATAAGCATATATTTCTCACGGGAAAAACCTGCAAGGCTGCAGGCCTTCTGATAATTCCGTACCTGAAGTGTACTAAGCTCCGGCGATGTGATACAAAGGCACCGGGTATTCTTTACGATATCCTGGATTCCCAGAAATTTCAGGATTCCCCTTAGAAAATGTGCCAGAAGCTCTGCCGGCTCTTTTTCCTCTCCTGCCACCTGGATCTTTTCTTCCTTCTGACAGATATCATAGATATTTCCGATCATGATCCCGCCCTTTTCCCTGGCAAAATACTCTGCTTCCAGGCCTACGCAGTAATCACCGTGATCGGTACGATAGCAGATACAGCCCGGAGCTTCGTACTGACTGGCTCCTACCTTCATGGAAAGAGAACGGGCTTCTTCTGCTTTTCTGTCATAATAACAGATCTGTGTGTATTCTTTTCCAATATCAATTCCTATGATCAAGTCACGAATTTCATTCATCTTTCCGGTTCCTTCTCTATGACAAACATTTCATTAACGTACTGTTCCTGCCGGAGATACTGTGCCAGCTTCTCCTTCACTTCCGTATCTTTCTCCAGTTTCCTTGCACAGAGTATTTGATTGATCAGCTGATATTTGCTGGATGCCTGGTCATTACTCTGGCTCATGGTCAGTATTTTTTCTTCCGTTTTGTGTACACCGGTTTCATCTTCTGTCTGGAAATAATATCGCAGGGTCTCTCCATAAAACAATGTAAATGCTCTGGCAAAAATTCCCTCATAGACATTTTTGAGCGGTTCACTTTTATAGTCCGGTACAGTTCCAAGTCCTGTATCCAGGGAATAATACAGTGTGACCAAAGTCTCCGGTGAAGTATGATACTCTACAAAAGTCTTATCATCCAGCTGATACGGTCGCAGGATACTCTGATCCAGATTCCGGAAAAACTCAAATAGCATTCCTTCCTTTACACAGGAGGAGAGGATTTTTTCCTCCATTTCCAGATTTTCTTCATCAGCAGTTTTTTCTTCGGAAAGCAGTTTCAGAAGGGTCAGGTCACAGATCCGGTCTCCGGGCCACTCCTTTTCTCTGCGATTTTTCAGATACTCCTTAAGTCCAGGCATCTCCGGCATTTCTTTTACAAACATTCCGTAAGACATCAGAGTCAGATACGCACCAATCACACTCTCTTTTCCGGAATGACGGATATATGCTTTCAGGATATCCGCACCCTCTGGCCGGTAATCCCAGTTAAACATCAGAAGAGAAAGGATCCTCTCCTCCAGATTATAGGTATCCATCTCAAACCCACAGGCACTTTTCCAGATATCCAGAAGTTCATCCACAGGTCCAAACCGGAATTTCATCAGATACATGAGGATCACTTCATCATAGATTCCCTGTCGGTATACATGAGAGGAAAGTGCGATCAGCTCTTCGTCTTCCGCACAGTCACAGCGGATGATCATACGGCTTACCAGCTTCAGAAGCGCACGCTCCTCTACTCCTTCAAATCCAAATGCTTCCACCACGCTCATAGCCTGCGGAAACAGTCCCCGCTGGATCAGGATCTCCAGAAGGGTTTTCCGGTCGACCATGGCATATTCCCGATAATCCATCATCTCCAGACAGGCATCCAGATCTTCTCCCTGCACGTGATCCCGATAATAATCCAGGATCTTTTTGCGGATCAGCCTCTTATATTCATCGGTAAACGCCGGTGAAAGGACCAGTTTCTGAAAAATTCCCAGATTCTTACGACTGATCTCCTGACCCTGACAGTAATACAAAAGCACAGCCGGTTCATCCGCCCCTTTTTCCAGCACTGCCGGAACCATCTCACGATCATCAAAAAGTGGTGTCAGATTATAATCTACCGTAGCAGCATAACGTCTCTGTTTTTCATCCTGAAATACAACGGCCGCATCTTCGCTGCAGATCCTTGGGTAAGCGATCCCATGGATACACGGATAGATTTCTTCCTGTTTCATCTGTCTGTGACGGACGATCACACTGCGGACCTTCGGATCATCCGTATACAGCCGGCAGGTAAACATTCTGGAGGCGATCACCTGCGCTTTTTCGCTGTCCGATGGTTCCCGCATGAATTCCTGATAAACAGCGGCATAATTTTCATTCATCCGGCCTTCCCGTAACTTACGGAAAGCAAATTCTTCCATGCTTTCACGATAACTTTCGTATGTCTGTGGATCACGTTCCTTCCCTGCAATGATGCATGCATACAGATAGGCACGCTTGGAATCACCGAGAGTATTGTTGTTATAGGTAAAATACATCAAAAGCGGTTTCGGCAGGACTCTCCGATAAGAAGTATCCAGTGTTTCCACATAATATTCATACAGCCGTGTGATCCGAATCCCGCGGTCCACGGCAGCGGAAAACCACTGAAAATATTCCGGTTTTCTTGGATTTCCCTTCATAATATATTTACAGATAGCTTCCACGGTATCATCCGACGGAAAGGCTTCACATCCCATGGCCATAGCACGGTACAGACTTTCGTTAAAAGCTTTCTCATAACCGGAAAGATATGCCAGGCGCATGACCAGCTCTTCCGTCAGCATCTGTTCTTTTCCTGCAAAAAGGAATACCTGGGCCCAGAACCCATTGATTCGATGCAGCAGAGACATATCTGCACAAATACTGTTCCATGCTTCCAGATACAGAAAAGGACTTGTACATCCCCGCTCAAAAAGTTCCTCCATCAGAAAGATCTTTTTTGACGGAGAAAGCGTATGATCCATTTCAAATACCAGTTTCAGAAGGATAAAGCTGTCTTCCTTCTGCATCTGGAAATTCTGTACCTTGCGGAGGGCCTGTTCCTTATCCCGGTACAGCCCGGTCTGTGTACACAGATACAGATAAATCCCTGCCAGTTCCAGTTCATTGTGATGAAAGGATTTATTCTGATAACGCTCAAGGATTTCTGAAGCCTGGTCATCTTCTCCTTCCAGATGAAGAAGATAGGCTTCCAGAAGCTGATATTCCGGATATTTCAGTCCGTTTTCGCCCATACGGTCAAGCTTCTCATGAGTAGAGGCTGTCCAGGCCTGAAAATCTGTTCTTTTACAGAGATATCCCAGGTATTCCTTCATCAGAGATATCCGGTACTGTTTTTCCAGAAGATCCAGGTTCACGGCACTCTCAGTTCCTCTGGATGCAAGAACGTGATATACCAGTTTCTGGTATGGGGTTTTTACAATGATCTCGCCGTACTGATTTCCTTTTCCCAGTTTTTCCTGGCGGATCACATAGTTTATTTCACAGGTACTTCCGATAAAATCCTCTTCTGTGACCACATGCTTGCCTGCCTCCAGAAAATCCCCGTTTACCTCAATATCTGCCCGCAGGTGTCCCCATCCGCTCCTGTGGATATAAAGGGATTCCTGAACAGATTCACTGACATCATAAAAACCGGCCTCTTCTCTGTTCAGACTCAATGTCACCTTTTCCTTGGCACCGGCTGCGATCAGAAATTCCTCCAGATGCTGATAGGTCACCGGCTGCTGTGACATTCCTGCATAAAGAGAACGGATCTTCTCACTCTGATCACTCAGGATCAGGGAAAAATGTCGTTCTGTAAAGATCCGGTAAGCCTCATGGAAATCTTCCTTTGCAATGTGCAGAAATTCTTCCAGAGAAGATACCTTTCTGCCTGCACTCTTCACCTCTTCCGTCTGTACCTGTACAGTGAACGGCAGCTTATATTCTCCGATACTGGTAGTAAAACACAGCCAGCCTTCAAAGCTCTCTCCCGGCTTCATTCCCTCTGCATCTACCCCATAAGGCATGCGCACTGTGGTTCCGGAAAAGCGGTCAAATCCCGGCACCAGTCTCCGATCAGATGAAGTCACAAAGCCACTGATCCTGCGGTTGTCATCGGTACCGAAATAAATCTCATCCTTTGTAGTCTCTCCTGCCTTCAGCGTAGCGAAAATACGGTCCTGTGAAAACAGAAGCCCAGGCTGTTCATAAATAAATTTTCCGTTAAGAAGCTGTTCTATCCTCTTTTTCAAAATATATACTCCTCATCAATATACACTGATTGTTGTCACTCGTATTTTATGATTATACACCAGATCAGAATGTGGCGCAACAGGTGTTCGCCTCTGTCCTTTTTATAAAGTTTCTGTTGGAAAAGCACGAAAAGCACGTCCGGCTCATAAGCTATAAGGAAATCCCCTTTGAGGTGAACCCTTGAAAACCTTTCTGAAACCGCTTTCTTTTGCGGAAGAGCAGTTCTATCTTCTGCAGCTCCAAAGGGGCGATCCGGAAGCAAAAAATATCCTTATCGAACACAATCTCCGCCTCGTAGCACATGTTGCAAAAAAATATCAGGGATGTGACGAGGATCCGGATGATCTGATCTCCATAGGCACCATAGGTCTGATCAAAGCCATTTCCACCTTTGATCCCAGCCGGACTTCCAAGCTTTCCACTTATGCTGCACGGTGCATTGACAATGAGCTTCTCATGATGTTCCGTGCCCGCAGGAAACGTTCCAGAGAAGTTTCTCTCTATGAACCCATCGGCACAGACCGGGAAGGCAACGAGATCAGCCTTCTCGATATCATTGAAAGTCCACCCGTTGATGTTGTGGATGATTGTTTCAAAAGGGACAGCATTTCCTATCTTCTCCGTTATATCCGGACAGTACTCTCCCCAAAGGAATACCAGGTAATCTGCTGCCGCTACGGTTTGAATGGCCAGGAGCCACTGACCCAGCGAGAGATTGCTGAAAATCTCTCCATCAGCCGCTCCTATGTATCCCGTATCGAAAAGAACGCTCTTCGAAAACTCCGTACTCTTTTTCCTGAAAATCAGTAAAGGGGAGAACGTTCTTTTCGTTCTCCCCTTTACTCTCTTATCCACCCTTTCGGATCATTCACCTCTTCGGAGAATATCAAATACCTCCGGCATCTCAGTCAGTTTCACATAGATCCTCTGCTGAGCATGTGGTGCACTCTCCATAGCTTCGCCCTCTTCATTATAAATGGCTTCCACTGTGACCGGAATATTCCTTCCGTCCGGTTTCATGATCTCGATGGTCTCTCCTACAGAAAACTTGTTTCTCTGTGTCAGTCTTGCCAGACCTCTCTCATCGATCTCTTCTGCAAATCCAAGATATGTGTATTCTCTTACATATGTGTTGCTGTCATAGATCTGGGTATTCTCATCCGGCTTTCCGTAGAAAAATCCGGTGGTAAACTGACGGTAGGTACAATTTGAGATCTGCTCCTGATACCACGGCATATTTGCATGATATTTTTCCGGACTTTCCATACAGTCGTCAATGGCTTTGCGGTAGGTTCTTGCCACTGTTGCCACATAAAGAGCTGTTTTCATACGTCCTTCGATCTTCAGGCTGTCAATACCGCTTGTAAGGATATCTTCCATATGTTCTACCATACAAAGATCCTTGGAATTAAAAATAAAAGTTCCTCTCTCATTTTCAAATACCGGCATATATTCTCCCGGACGCTTCTCCTCCACAACAGAATATTTCCATCTGCAAGGATGGGTACAGGCTCCCTGATTGGCATCTCTTCCTGCCATAAAGTTACTGAGAAGACATCTTCCGGAATAGGAAATGCACATGGCACCGTGAATAAACGTTTCAATCTCCATATCCTCCGGAATATGTGCCCGGATCTCCCGGATCTCTTCCAGAGAAAGCTCTCTTGCACTTACCACACGTTTGGCACCAAGGTTATACCAGAAACGGTAAGTCTCATAATTGGTATTATTTGCCTGTGTACTGATGTGACGCTCGATCTCCGGGCAGATTTCCTTTGCATACATAAAGATTCCCGGATCTGCGATGATCATTGCGTCCGGTCCGATCTCCTTCAGTTCCTGAAGATATTCCCTTACACCCTCAAGATCACGGTTATGCGCCAGGATGTTTACTGTCACATAAACCTTTACACCATGGGAATGGGCAAATGCGATTCCCTCACACATATCTTCTTTTGAAAAATTCTTAGCCTTTGCACGAAGTCCAAAAGCTTCTCCGCCGATGTAAACAGCATCTGCACCATATATGACGGCAACCTTTAAAACCTCAAGGCTGCTCGCCGGAACCAATAGTTCTGGTCGTTTCATAAACCTGTTCTCCTGTTTTTACACTTACAGCCGCTCCGTCTCCAAGAGGAAGCACCGATGTACGAAGCACCGGACTGTGAGTCAGCTGCCAGAGATATTCTCTCATTCTTTTATAGATTGTACGGTTACGCCGTTCCACAAGATAATGAGATTCAATAATATCCCCTTCCTGCAGCACGTTGTCAGATACCAGCACGCTTCCCTCTTTCATCAGTCTCAGCACGTCAGGAAGCCAGTGGATATACTGGCCCTTGGCTGCGTCCATGAAGATCATATCAAAGGTTCCGGTAAGATTCTTCAGGATCTCTCCGGCATCTCCCTCCAGAAGCGTGATCTGTGACTCTCTTCCTGCGCGCCTGAAATTATCCTTTGCGACAGGAATTCTTTTTTCATAATTCTCTATGGTAACAATTTCCATATCTTCCGGCCCATACTCACACATAAGAAGTGTGGAGAAGCCTACGGCAGTCCCCACCTCCAAAATGCGCTTCGGTTGTTTCAGTGCCAGAAGCATCCTCATAAAGCTCTGCATATCTCTCCGGATGATCGGCACCCGGTCTGCAAGTGCCTTTGTCTCCAACTCCTGCAGAAATGGAGTATTCCCCATATCCAGTGAATTGATATAGGTCTGCATGCGTTCTTCTACGATCACTGGCTGTTCGATCCTTCCTTGCTCTCTTCTCCTGACAGCACTGCAATGATCCTGGTCGGTGTATAAGCTGTACTGAGAAGGTATGTACCTGCTTTGATCTGTCCGTGATATGCGGACATTCTTTCCTGTATGGTAAATGCAAGCGCATCCTTGATAAGACCCTTCTGCTCCAGTGTCTTGCCTACTTTATATGCAGAAGCACCTTCTTTTATGACTACCGTGACCTGCTGTCCCTCTCCCGGGCTCATAGCCTGCTGGTTAAACACATCGTAGCCAAACTGATATGCTGATTTTCCAACCCAGATCAGAAATACGATAATAAAGATATATACAGCGGTTTTAAATACCCCTCCAGCCAGAAAAACGCCGGCCCTGCCAACCTTGTCTCTTGTGTCTGCCATAGTCTTTCCTCCTATAAGTCAGGAATCTGTATGTCGATCCCGTCCACCAGCGTCCTGCATATCCTCTGCATCAGTCTGCACAGCGCAAGCTCTGCGTCGAGATAGGCATTTACTTTCAGGTTCTGTCTCAGACTTGCAGACTCCTGATTGAGCTGTTCCGCAATATGGAACAGCTCATCCTTGTCTGAATGATTCTGCAGTCTGAAATTATCTCCACGGAATCTCATCACTCTGGCTTTCAGCTCAGGATCCGCTTCAAGCTGGGCTGCCTGTTTCTGATATTCCTGATATTCATCGCTTCTGTGCACAGCATCGAGAAGCTTCTCGATCTCCATGCTGATCTCATCCATGAACCTACGCCTCCATAATGATAGGCAGGATCATAGGATTTCTCTTGGTCCGTTTCCACAGATACTCTCCAAGGGCATCCTTGACCTCGGTTTTGATCTTGCCCCAGTCCGTGATATTGTTCTCCAGGCAGGAATCCAGTGCAGTTTCCACAACCTGTCTGGCATGCTCCATAAGATCCTCAGATTCTCTTACATACACAAAACCTCTGGAAACGATATCCGGACCTGCGAGAACTACATTACTGTGGCGCTCCAGTGTCATAACTACGATCATGATTCCATCTTCAGACAGGTGCTGACGGTCACGGAGTACGATATTTCCCACATCGCCAACGCCAAGTCCGTCTACGAAGATCGCACCTGTATGAACGCTTCCTGTCACCTTGGCATCCTGTCCGTCCAACTCCAGAACATTTCCGGAAGAAAGGATAAAAATATTCTCCTTCGGGATTCCCAGATCTTCCACAATGTGTTTCTGTGCAGTCAGATGACGGTACTCACCATGGATCGGAATGGCATATTTCGGTTTTACGAGGGAGTAGATCAGCTTGATCTCCTCCTGGCAGGCATGTCCGGAAACATGGACATCCTGGAAAATAACCTTGGCTCCCTTCATAGACAGTTCGTTGATGACCTTGGAAACTGCCTTTTCATTTCCGGGGATCGGATTGGAGCTGAAAATGATGGTATCGTTAGGCTTGATCGTGATCTTCTTATGGATATTGGCTGCCATACGGGAAAGTGCCGCCATGGACTCACCCTGGCTTCCGGTTGTGATCAGAACCACCTTGTCGTCCGGATAATTCTTCACCTGATCGATCTCGATCAGTGTGTTCTCCGGGATCTGCAGATAGCCAAGCTCTGACGCTACGGAAATAACATTGACCATACTGCGGCCTTCCACAGCAACCTTTCTTCCGAACCGGTATGCAGTATTAATGATCTGCTGCACACGATCCACGTTGGATGCAAAGGTTGCAATGATGATCCTGGATGTCCGGTACTCATTAAAAAGATTATCAAATACATGTCCCACTGTACGCTCGGACATTGTAAATCCCGGTCTCTCTGCATTGGTACTCTCACACATCAGTGCAAGCACACCCTTCTTGCCGATCTCTGCAAAACGCTGCAGATCTATGGCATCTCCAAATACCGGTGTATAATCAACTTTAAAGTCTCCTGTGTGTATCACGATTCCCACCGGTGAATAAATAGCAAGTGCGGATGCATCCTGGATACTGTGATTCGTTTTGATAAATTCCACAGCGAAATCCCCAAGATTGATCACCTGCCCGTGTTTTACCTCTTTCAATTTGGTAGAACGCATAAGGTTATGCTCTTTCAGTTTGTTGCGGATCAGTCCCAGTGTCAGCTTGGTAGCATAGATCGGAACATTGATCTCTTTCAACACATACGGAAGAGCTCCGATATGATCCTCATGTCCATGAGTGATCACAAATCCCTTCACCTTGGAAATATTTTCCTTAAGGTATGTTACATCCGGAATGACCAGATCGATTCCCAACATATCGTCCTCAGGGAAAGAAAGACCACAGTCTACAACTACAATACTGTCGCCATACTCAAAAGCGGTAATGTTCATTCCGATCTGCTCCAGACCGCCAAGTGGTATGATCTTAAGCTTGGATGTTGTTCTGCGGCCGGTTTTCCGACCGGATGGCCTGCCGCCGGTCTTTGCCGGTTTCTGTGTGTTTCTGCTGTTTTTTACAGCGCCACCGGCTGCTGTTTTCTTTGCTGTTGGCCGGAAAGGCTTATCCTGACGGTTTTTGCTGCCACCACGATACTGTCTTGTTCTTGATCCGGCATTCTTTTGTCTTGCTGCGGTTCTTCTGGCACCGCCTGCGGAAACTTGTACTCTGCTCTCCGCATTTTTGTTGTCATCGTTGTTCTCGCTTTTCAAAAATCGCTCCTCCATTCAAAATTCACGTCATCCAGCATCTGCTGAAAAACTGCATATACAGCCTGAAGTTCGTCATCATCCTCGACCATCTCATAACAGGCTTCTGTGCTTCCCGGAGCTGAAATATCCTTCAGAATATATGCGTCTGCTTCCTCATCCTGTGAATCGGACACCAAAAGATAAGTCACACCCGCAATATTGGTCTGCTCCTCTACGTAAAACTCAGCAGCTGTGCCGTCGTCTGACTGAAATATTATTTTTTCCATATTTAATTCTTCCTTATCCGTTCTTGTCAAGCGGATATTCACAATCCGCATTTGCTACCTGATCCGCTCAAAATATCTATTTGCGTTTCCGATCATTCTTCCACGCCTTCCTGCTGCTCTCTTCTGTGTGCGGCAGCATCCAGATATCCCTGCAGGATAAAGACTGCTGCTACCTGATCCAGATACTGTTTACGGTCTTCCTTATGCACACCGGTCTCCTCCAGAGTACGGTCTGCCGCCATGGTAGTCAGTCTCTCATCCCACATAACAACAGGCAGACCCGTACGTTTCTCCAGCATTTCCTTAAACTCCAGAGATTTCTCGGCCCGCTCTCCTACTGTATTGTTCATGTTTTTCGGGTATCCCAGAACGATCTCCGTAACCTGATACTCCGAAATAATCTCTTCAATACGTGCCAGAGTACGACGAAGCTTGTTTTCCTGCTTGCGCCATACGGTTTCCACACCTTGGGCTGTCAGGCCAAGGGGATCGCTCACTGCAACCCCAACGGTCTTCGAGCCATAGTCCAGTCCCAGTACTCTCATATTACCGTTCCCAGGACTTATTCTTGATATACTCGGTGAGAAGCTCCTCTACCAGCTCATCACGCTCCACCTTCATGATCATGCTTCTCGCACCCTTGTGGCTTGTGATGTAGGTCGGGTCTCCGGACATAATATATCCTACGATCTGATTCACCGGATTGTAGCCCTTCTCATCCATTGCATTGTACACCAGATCCAGGACTTCTTTTACCTGAAGCTCCTGATCCGGTTTTGTTCTGAAATACTGTGTATTTCCCAGATTATTCTCTGCCATTGTCTCTCACGTCCTTAAAATATATTCTTTTTTATTTTAATATAAATTTACATAAATTACAATCTTAAATTTAACGAGGATTGCGAATACAAACTGTCAACGTTACTGTTCACTCCGTTCTCAGTAACACGCTTCGCAAAATATTACCAGTGAACAAACAACCTTTCAACATACGATCCCGTTCTTCACTCCACGGCTTCACCGGTCATGATATGCTCTTCAAGAAAGCCTTCTGCCTTTACGATTACGATATCATTTACACCATAAGCTTCCGATTTCGGTACAGCAGTTTTTATATACTCCCGGCTGTGTCCCAGATACCAGGTCCGTCCATCCTTTGTATACTCTTCCTCGATCAGTACCTCCAGGTTTTTGCCAAGCATGGATTTCTCATAATCCCCTGCATGACGATGATGCAGCTCGATCATCTTCTCACTGCGGAAGGATTTCTCCGCCTCTGTCAGCTGTCCGTCCATGGCAGCTGCCTTTGTTCCCTGTCTTCTGGAATATTTGAAGATATGAGTCTCATAAAAACGGATGCTGTCCACAAAATCATAGGATTTCCGGAATTCTTCCTCCGATTCCTGCGGAAAGCCTACGATCACATCCGTTGTCAGTGCCGGATTTCCATACACTTCTCTTAAAAGCTCACAGCGCTCTCTGTATTCCCCGCTTCTGTATCTGCGGTTCATCCTCTCCAGGGTCTCATCACAGCCACTCTGCAGGGAAAGATGGAAATGCGGGCATACCTTCGGCAGCGCCGCGATCCCTTCCGCAAATTCTCTTGTAACGATTCCCGGTTCCAGCGATCCCAGACGGATACGCCTGATCCCTTCGATCTCATGCACAGCACGGATCAGAGAAAGCAGTGTCTCTTTTTTCTCCTCCGGGAAATCCACTCCATAGGAGCTTAAATGGATTCCTGTAAGGACCACTTCCTTATACCCTTTTTCCGCAAGTGCACGGACCTCCTTCAGCACACTTTCAATATTTCGGCTTCTGACACGGCCTCTTGCATAGGGAATGATACAGTACGTACAGAACTGATTGCATCCGTCCTGAACCTTGATATATGCCCTTACATGTTCTGCTGTATGATCAATGGAAAGTTCCTCATACTCTTTTGTCTGATTGATCTTGATCACATGGGAACCATGGCCCGGTTTGTTTTCCGCATATTCGGCCAGTGCCTCCACAATATTGATCTTCTGGTTATTTCCCAGAACAAGATCAATGGCTTCGTCTTTTTCCAGTTTCTCGCCACCGGTCTGTACATAACAGCCCGTTGCCACCACGATCGCTTCCGGATTCATTTTTTTTGCTTTGTGGAGCATCTGTCTTGATTTTCTGTCTGCAATATTGGTTACTGTGCAGGTATTGATCACATAAATATCCGCTCCCGGCTCAAAAGGCACGATCTCATATCCCGCCTCCTCCAGAAGCTGCTGCATGGCCTCGATCTCATAGGCATTTACTTTGCAGCCAAGGTTGTGTAATGCAACTTTATTTCCCATTTTTCCTC
Organism: Blautia sp. MSK20_18; assembly: GCF_020553125.1. Lineage (NCBI taxonomy): Bacteria > Bacillati > Bacillota > Clostridia > Lachnospirales > Lachnospiraceae > Blautia > Blautia sp. MSK20_18. Next base: position 43,136 of record NZ_JAJCGR010000023.1, on the reverse strand, counting down.
ACTTTTTTTACACTTTAACTAATTATTAAAACAATTTTTATCTCTTTTCACCTTGACTTTTTGGGTACTGACAGGTAAGATGAAAGCTGTAAAACAACAAAAATTTATCAAGGGAGGTTATTATAATGAAAACAGCTAAAATCTCACTGAATTCCATCGATAAGGTGAAAGCATTCGTAAACGAGATCAGCAAATTCGACTGCGATTTTGATTTAGTATCCGGAAGATATGTGATTGATGCAAAATCCATCATGGGTATCTTCAGCCTGGATCTTTCCAAGCCGATCGACCTCAACATCCATGCAGATGGCGCTGCTCTGGATAACGTAATGCAGATTATTTCCAAATATACAATCGACTAATCTATACTGTATATTTGAGAGGAACTGTATCGGATACAGTTCCTCTTTTTTCATGCTTTCAGAATCCTTCTGTTCTCAATGAACTCCCTTTTCCTGATATATCGGTAATTCCAGGGAACCTCTGCAGCGAGGTTCCCTGTTTGTTTTTTCTTATCTAAAAACGGATCACTGAATTTCAATGATCTCTGTGGTATTCAGAGCCGTTTCCATAAGCTCATCGATCTTCTCAGAAAGCTTCTGCTCAGAACGGCGGATCACCTTAAGATTCGGCTTTGTTACAGGATGTTTCGCTACAAAGATGGTACAGCAATCCTCAAACGGCTGAATAGAAGTCTCAAAGGTATCGATCTTTCTGGAAATACGGACGATCTCCTCTTTATCAAAGCCGATCACCGGACGATATACCGGAAGTGTGCAGACTTCATTTGTAGAAGCAAGGCTCTGTAAGGTCTGGCTTGCAACCTGTCCGATGCTCTCACCTGTGATAAGTCCGAGACAACGGTCTTTTTTAGCGAAATGCTCGGCAATACGCATCATATATCTTCTCATGATAATAGTAAGCTCATCATGAGGACACTGATCATAAATATAAAGCTGTATATCTGTAAAGTTAACTACATGGAGACGGATCGGTCCGCTGTATTTGGCTACCAGGCGGGCAAGATCCACTACCTTCTGTTTTGCGCGCTCACTGGTGTAGGGCGGTGCATGGAAATATACCGCATCGATCTTAACACCACGTTTTGCGATCATATAGCCGGCAACCGGACTGTCGATCCCACCGGAAAGAAGAAGCATGGCTTTTCCGTTTGTTCCGATGGGCATTCCGCCTGCGCCCGGAATGGTCTGGGAATATACGTAAATCTTGTCACGGATCTCAACAGAAAGATCCAGCTCCGGATGATGAACATCTACACTTGCCTCCGGGAACGCATCCAGGATACGTCCGCCAAGCTCAGCGCTGACTTCCATGGAGCTGATCGGATAGGATTTCTTTGCGCGGCGTGTCCAGACCTTGAAGCTTCCGTTAAAGTCCGGATGCCACTGCTTCATATAACCCACAACATCTTCGGCAAGCTTCTCAAAGCCCTGTTCTTCATAGATCATAACCGGGCAGATGCCTACAATACCGAATACATGCTGCAGCGCATCTACAGCCTCATCGTAATCATAATTCTCCGGGCAGAATACATAAACTCTTCCCTGCTCTTTTTTTACTTCAAAATCTCCCTCGATCTTGGAGAGTGCGATCTCCATCTGATGTACGAGAGCATCTTCAAAACGATAGCGGTTTTTTCCCTTAAGGGCAATTTCCGCATATTTGATCAGAAATGCATGTACTAACATAAAAATCCCTTTCTTCTGTATTCTCTATCGACGTGCATACCTGCGCAGCATCGGAATTGTTTTTCCCAGTGCTTCCAGGCAGTAATCTACCTCTTCAAAGGTATTTTCCTCACAGAAGCTGATGCGGACGGTACTTTCCACATCGGCTCTGCTCAAGCCTATAGCTGTCAGTGTTGCACTTGGTTTTCTCTTATGACTGGAGCATGCACTTCCTGCGGAAATATATACTCCGAATTCTTCCAGTGTATGGAGCAGGACTTCGCTTCGGACTCCATGAAAAGTCACGCTCATGATGTGCGGTGCCCCTTCTCTTAAAGGCATTCCGTTGATGGTGATGTCTCCAAGCTTTGAAAGTCCCTCTGCCATCCGTTCTTTCAGGTCATAAAGGTGCTGTATTTTTTTATCAAAATCCGTATATACCATCTCTGCAGCAACGCCAAGGCCTGCGATTCCCGGTACATTGTCCGTTCCGGAACGCATGCTGTTCTGCTGTCCACCTCCAAGGATCTGCGGCTGTACTCTTACTTTTTCGTTAATATAGAGAAAGCCTACGCCCTTTGGTCCATGGATCTTGTGGCTGCTCACGGAAAGAAGATCGATCCCCAGTTTTTTCGGGTAAATACGGTACTTTCCGAATGCCTGGATGGCATCTACATGAAAAAGTGCTTTCGGGCTTTTTTCGTGGACGAGCTTTCCGATCTCTTCTACCGGCATCACGGCTCCCACCTCATTGTTCACGTACATCACAGACACCAGAATGGTATCCGGACGAAGAGCCGTTTCCAGTGCATCCAGCTTTACAACGCCCTGATGATCAACAGGAAGAGTGGTCACCTCATAGCCCTGTTCCTTCAGATAAGCAAAAGGCTGGGCCACTGCTGCATGCTCTACTGCAGTTGTGATGATATGGTTTCCCATTCGCTTATTGGCTTCCACACCACCAATGATAGCAAGGTTATCCGATTCTGTTCCACCGGAGGTAAAAAGAATCTCTTTTTCATTCACTTTCAGTAATTTTGCAAGGGTCTGGGCACTTCTGCGGACATAATTCTCCGCTTCCACTCCCTTTTTATGCATGGCAGAAGGATTTCCGAAATCTCCTGTCATGGTTTTGCAGACAATATCCTTTACTTCATCGAAGCATCTCGTTGTCGCGGAATTGTCAAAATATGCTTCCATAATCTATTCATCCTCCAGTTGAAACATCAGAACAGAAAGTACTGCGAGTCCCGCGGTTTCTGTCCGTAAGATCCGGTGTCCCAGGGTGATCGGTTTCGCACCGGCTTCCATGGCATCTGCCACTTCCTGCTCTTCAAAACCACCCTCAGGGCCGATAAAGACACCGATGCTTTTTCCCGGTTCGATCGACCGGATCAGTTCTTTCGTCTCTTTCATTCCCTTTGCAAGTTCATAAGGGATCAGTAGAACATCCAGTTCTTTTGCGTAAGCAAGAGCTTCTTTAAATGTCATCACAGAATGGACTTCCGGAACAAGCATACGCTTGGACTGTTTTGCCGCACTTTCCGCAATCTGCTGCCAGCGGGATACTTTTTTCTCTGCTTTTTTGTTATCCAGTTTTACCACACATCGTCTGGTTGAAACCGGAACTACGGAATATGCCCCAAGCTCCACAGCTTTCTGGATGATCAGTTCCATCTTGTCTACTTTCGGCAGACCCTGGAAAAGATAAATGCGGTTTTTCAACTCATAATCCGGTTCCTGGACATAGAGGATATGAAGCAGCACTTCATCTTCCCCTGCATTTTCGATCACACAGTGATATTCTTTTTCCTTGTCGCTGATCCAGAGCTCCTCGCCTTTTTTCATACGGAGTACATTGACAATATGATTGACATCATTTCCTGTGATACGGATCTCATGTCTGTCCCTGTCGATCTGATGAGGTTCCACAAAAAATCGCTGCATGAGATCAGTCCTTTCTTGCTGTCACAGATACCCACTCGCCCTGATGAGTCACCTCAACAAGAGTCAGACCGGCGTCTTTTACAGCCTTCACCACGACATCCTCCTTTACATCCAGAATGCCTGATGTAATGTAGTAAGCGCCTTTTTTCATCTGTGCAACGATCACCGGAGTCAACGGTACCAGAACATCTGCCAGGATATTTGCAGTTACGATATCATATTTCTCATATCCGACCTGTTCCTGAACTTCTTTGTCATCGATGATGTTTCCGATCATCATGTCAAAGGATTTCTCCTCGATCTGGTTGGCCTCCTTGTTCTCAGATACTGCCGGAACTGCACAGGGATCAAGGTCTGTACCAACCACATGACCTGCACCAAGCTTCAGTGCAACGATCCCCAGGATTCCACTTCCGGTTCCCACATCAAGGATCTCCATTCCCGGCTTCACAAATTTCTTCAGCTGACGGATCACAAGCTGTGTGGTCTCATGCATTCCTGTACCAAAGGCAGTTCCCGGATCAATGTGGAGGATCATCTTGTCCTTATCTTCTGCCTTCACTTCTTCCCAGGACGGTACGATCAGAATGTCGTCTACATAGAACTGATGGAAGTACTGTTTCCAGTTATTGATCCAGTCCTTGTCCTCTGTCTGGGATTCTGTGATGGTTGCCTCTCCGATATCCACAAAGCTTCTCAGATCCTCCAGTGCAGCCTTCACATCTTTCAGGATTGCCTCGGTATCCGCATCCTCTTCCAGATAGAAGTTCAGATATGCGATCCCGTCATCTGCTGGTCCCTCCGGCATGATATCCACAAACATCTGTGCCTTATCCTCATCGGTCAGTGGCTGCTTATCCTGGATTTCCACACCTTCAATTCCCACCTCGGCAAGTGTACAGATCACAATATCCTCTGCCTCTGTTTTTGTCTTAAGTGTAAAACGGTTCCATTTCATCTTTTATATCTCCTTATGCTGTATACACATTTATGGATTTTCATTCCAGTCTGTCGCCTGTTTTCTATTGTCCCGAAAACGGGCACTTCTTTTAATATACACGAATACAGAAAAAAAAGAAAGAGGCATTTTGTGCCTCTTTCCTGTTTTCACTTTATTTATTCCTCAAACATTTCCTTTACTTTCTCACGGAAACCTTTTTTCTTCTTTTCGGTTTTTTCGGAAGTCTCGGATGTGCTGTCCTCTGACGGACGGTTTCCACATGCCGCATCAAAAGCTTCCAGAGCTTTCTTTGCTTCCTCATTGAGATTTGTCGGAGTCTGGACTACCAGTGTTACATAGTGGTCACCACGAACGTTCTTGTTACGTAATGACGGAACACCTTTGCCCTTCAGGCGGATTCTTGTATCCGTCTGTGTTCCCGGTTTCACCTCATAGGAAACCTCACCGTCAACGGTATTAATACGCATCTCACCGCCAAGTGCAGCCTGTGCAAATGTGATCGGAGCTGTTGAAAAGATATTCATATCCTGTCTCTGGAAGATCGGATGACGGGCTACATTTACCTCAACCAGCAGATCTCCTCTCGGACCGCCGTTGGTTCCCGGCTCACCTTTTTCACGGATACGGATGCACTGGCCATTGTCGATACCGGCCGGTACAGATACCTGGATCTTCTTTCTGGAAGAGGTATATCCGGTTCCACGGCAGGCACTGCATTTGTCCTTGATCACCTTACCGGTTCCGTTACAATCCGGACAGGTCTGAACATTACGTACCATACCAAACATGGACTGCTGGGTGTAAACGATCTGGCCCTGGCCTTTACATTTCGGACAGGTGATCGGTGATGTTCCCGGTTTCGCTCCGGTTCCGTGACATGTGGTACACTCATCTTTGAGAACGATTTCCAGCTCTTTCTCGCATCCGAAAACCGCTTCCTCAAAAGTAATGTTCACACGTGCACGAAGGTTGGCACCCTTCATCGGTCCATTGTTGGCCCGTCTGGTTCTGCCTCCGCCGCCGAACAGGTCTCCGAAGATATCTCCGAAGATGTCTCCCATATCCGCACCGTTGAAGTCAAATCCACCAAAGCCGCCGGCACCGCCTCCGCCGCCGTTTTCGAATGCTGCATGACCAAACTGATCATACTGTCTTCTCTTGTCGGCATCACTTAAAACGGAGTAAGCCTCTGTCGCCTCTTTGAATTTCGCTTCAGCCTCTTTATCACCCGGATTTACATCCGGGTGATATTTCTTGGCCAGCTTACGATATGCTTTTTTTAATGTTGCGTCGTCGGCGTTTTTATCCACACCTAAGACTTCATAATAATCTCTTTTATCAGCCATTGTAATTATTTCCTACTTGTCTTAGACTTCCTTGTAATCAGCATCTACAACATCATCGCCGTATCCTGCTTCATTTCCGCCCTGAGCACCAGCGTTTCCGCCCATGTTGCCCATATCCGGTCCAGGACCAGCCTGACCCTGAGCTCCCTGAGTCTGCTCATACATCTTGGAGAACAGTTTCTGAGCGCTCTCCATCATCTTCTCCTGTGCAGCTTTGATATCTGCAACCTGAGAATCAGTAAGCTCCTGAGCATTTGCTGTCTGTGCAAGAAGATCTTTCAGTGCATTGAGGTCAGCCTCAACACTTGCTTTATCGTTTGCGTCAAGCTTGTCGCCAGCTTCTTTCAGTGCGTTCTCAACCTGGAATACCATGGAGTCTGCATTGTTTCTTGTGTCGATCGCCTCTTTACGTTTCTTATCCTGAGCCTCGAACTCAGCTGCTTCTTTGACAGCTTTGTCGATATCGGAATCGGACATATTGGAACCAGCTGTGATTGTGATGTGCTGCTCTTTACCTGTTCCAAGGTCTTTAGCGGATACATTAACGATACCGTTGGCATCAATATCAAATGTTACCTCAATCTGCGGAACTCCACGACGTGCTGGCGGGATTCCATCCAGACGGAACTGGCCGAGGGATTTGTTGTCCTTTGCGAACTGACGCTCACCCTGTACAACGTTGATATCTACAGCTGTCTGGTTGTCTGCTGCTGTGGAGAAGATCTGGCTCTTCTTTGTAGGAATTGTAGTATTTCTCTCGATCAGACGAGTTGCGATACCACCCATTGTCTCGATGGACAGTGACAGTGGGGTAACATCCAGAAGAAGGATATCACCGGCACCTGCATCACCTGCAAGTTTACCACCCTGTACGGAAGCACCAAGTGCAACACACTCATCCGGGTTCAGGTTCTTGCTTGGCTCTTTGCCAGTTAACTGTCTTACCTTATCCTGTACAGCCGGGATACGGGAAGAACCACCAACCAGAAGTACCTGGCCAAGCTCGGAAGCTGTGATACCTGCATCAGACAGTGCACGGCGAACCGGCTCTGCAGTCATCTCTACAAGATCATGTGTCAGCTCATCAAATTTAGCTCTTGTAAGGTTCATATCGAAATGCTTCGGTCCCTCAGCTGTAGCTGTGATGAACGGAAGGTTGATGTTTGTTGTTGTTGCGGAAGAAAGCTCTTTCTTAGCTTTCTCAGCTGCCTCTTTCAGTCTCTGAAGAGCCATCTTATCGTTGCTTAAGTCTACGCCCTCTGTTCTCTTGAACTCGGAAAGCATGTAATCTGTGACCTTCTTATCAAAGTCATCTCCACCAAGACGGTTGTTACCAGCTGTGGAAAGAACCTCGATAACACCATCACCGATCTCGATCACGGATACATCGAATGTACCGCCGCCAAGGTCGTATACCATGATCTTCTGCTCTTTCTCATTGTCAAGACCATATGCAAGAGCTGCTGCTGTAGGCTCGTTGATGATACGTTTTACATCAAGACCTGCGATCTTACCTGCATCTTTGGTAGCCTGACGCTGAGCATCGTTGAAGTAAGCCGGAACTGTGATAACTGCCTCTGTTACTTTCTCACCAAGATATGCCTCTGCATCCTTTTTCAGTTTCTGAAGGATCATTGCGGAGATCTCCTGTGGAGAATATTTCTTGTCATCGATGGTTACACGGTAATCGGTACCCATCTCTCTTTTGATAGAGGAGATCGTTCTGTCTGCATTTGTAACTGCCTGACGTTTTGCAGGCTCACCTACCAGACGCTCTCCTGTTTTTGTGAATGCTACAACGGATGGTGTTGTTCTTGCGCCTTCTGTATTTGCGATAACTGTCGGCTGTCCACCTTCCATTACGGCTACACAGCTGTTTGTTGTACCTAAGTCAATACCAATAATCTTTCCCATGATTTTTTCCTCCTGTTTTAGTCTGTATCTGTTAAAATAAAGTTTGTTGTCAGTTAGTTCGCAACCTTCACCATACTGTGGCGTACTACGAAATCCTTGTAAGTGTAACCCTTCTGGAATTCTTCCACCACGATGTTCTCTCCAACCTCTTCATCCTCCACATGCATCACTGCATTATGGAAATCCGGGTTGAATTCCTTTCCCACTGCTTCGATCGGCTTCACACCAAGCTCATCCAGTGTTGTGGTAAGCTGCTTGTAGATCATTTTCATTCCATCTGCAAAAGCATCGCCTTCCTGTGCCTGTGCAAGACCTCTTTCGAAGTTATCCACAACCGGCAGGATCTTTTCAACGATTTCTTTTGCTCCGATGATGTACATGCTGGATTTTTCTTTTTCCGTTCTTTTACGGAAATTATCAAATTCAGCCATGGTACGCTTCAGGCGATCGGTAAGTTCCTCCACCTTCTGCTCAGATTTATCTTTTTTCTTCTTTCCGAAGAAGGAAGTTTTTGATTTTTCTTCTTTTTTATCCTCTGAGGCAGCTTCTTCGCCTGGAGTATTGTTTTCTTCCTCCGGCAGATCTTCTCCCTCCGGTGTCAGGTTTTCTTCTTCCTGATCTCCGTCAGTTACGGGGATTTCCTTCTCCGCTTCCTGCTCTTCGGATGTTTTCTTTGTTTCCTCCGACACTTTTTTTCTACCGCCTTTCTAAGTTTTCTTCTTTTTCAAAACGTCATCCAGATGATTCTTCAGTTCCTTCAGACTGTCCACTACATTCTCATAATCCATTCGTTTGGGACCGATGATCCCGATGGTTCCGTACATTCCGTCTCCCAGTTCATATCTGGCAGTTACAATGCTGCAGTCCTTCATGGTCTGGATTGGCATCTCATCACCGATGTAAACCTGGATTCCTGTATTCTCTCCATCTGACATCTGTTCTTTTACAAGATCGGCAAGTTCATGCTTCTCCTCAAATGCGGAGATCAGCTCCGTTGCCTTCTCTTTATCGGCAAGCTCCGGATACTTGAAGATGTTAGTTGCACCTGAAGTATAGATCTCCATATCTTCCTCTTCCACATGAATGGTGGCTGCCACTGCATCCAGAACCGTTGCCACCACACCGCTGTGGCTGCCTGCCTGTTCCTTCAGTCTGGCGATCATCCCAAGATTGATATCCTGGATCGGGATCCCATTGAGATTGGTGTTAAGAAGAAGATTCAGTTTCAGGATCGTCTGGTCGTCCATTTCCTCATCCAGATTGATGATCTGGTTCCGGACTGTGTTGTTGTCACTGACAACCACTGCCACAAGCTGAAGCTCGCTCATCCTCGACAGCTGGATGAACTTGACCTTGTTGCCGCTGTACTGCGGAACGGAAACCATGGTAGCATAGTTGGTATTGGAAGCAAGAACCTTCGCAACCTTCTTAAGCACCTTATCCATCTTATCTGTCTTCTCAATGATCAGATCTCGCAGCTCTGCGACCTCCGCTTCCTTCTCCTTCATCAACTCATTGACGTAAAGTCTGTAGCCCTTATCTGAAGGAATCCTTCCTGCTGAGGTATGAGGCTGGACGATATAGCCCATATCTGTCAGGTCTGACATTTCATTTCGGATCGTTGCGGAACTGACATTGAGATCCGCATACTTGGAAATGGTCCTGGAACCAACCGGTTCTCCGGTTTCCATATAGGTCTTGATGATTGCTTTTAAGATTTTTTGCTTGCGCTCATTCAACACCTCTTCCATGAATCCATCTCCTTTCCTTTTTATTCTTTCCTGACGGATGTTGATTCTTTTTTTACATCTGTTAGCACTCATTTTAGTGGAGTGCTAACATCTACAGTCTTTAAGATATCACCATGTAAAATATTTGTCAATATGTTTTGAAAAAAAGTTCTTATTTTTTCAAAACAAAAAAAGCATCAGTACGATGCTTTTTTGTAATACTGGTCTATGCAGTTCTGTGCCCCGGCAAAAAATTCCGCTTCTGTTTTCTGTCCCAGCATATATTTCTGAAATTCCGTTCCCATGGACGAAACGGCTTCTATGGAATCGGCACACAGTGGTCTTGCTTTCAGCTTATAATCTTTCAGATATTGCCGGATCATTTCAATGCCATCCAGATCAAAATTCTTATCCTCGATCACATCCAGTCTTGCCGGACACATTTTTGTCAGCTGTCCGTAATTTTTACTGGCCTCATATCCGGACACATACTGAAGGAACTTCAGAGCTGCTTCTTTATGATCAGAATTTTTATTCAGTACATACTGCCAGGTTGCGATATTGGTCACCTTCTCGTCAAATTCCGGAAATGGTGCCATATGGATCTTATCTTTTCCATACACGCCTGCATTCTGAAAAGTACTCAACACACCGGTATACATAAACATACATCCATACTGGCCGTTTATAAATTTTTCATTCAGCTGGTCATGCTGGTCGATCAGATTCTCCTCTGATATCATCCCTGTATCCAGCATTCGCTTCATATATTCTGCCGCTTCTCTTGTTTTCGGATCCGTCCAGTCTGTATAATCTCCTCCGAAAAAATCGACATACTCGCTGATACTATTATATATGTAAGAAATCTCCCATGCATCCCCATATGCATATTTTCCCGTATTCTGAAGCTTTTTCTGAAGGATCTCAAGATCACTGAGACAGGAGAGTCTGTCCAGACCAGCCTGATCCAGCAATTCCTGGTTCACCCAGAATGCCATGATATCCATCCTGAACGGTACCGAAAAAATATGTCCGTCTGACATGCATATTTCTTTCAGGTATTCCTGCAGAAAATTCGCCGCTGTCTCCTCTGTCATAATCGTATCTTCCAACGGAAGAAGAAATCCCTTATGTTTAAATTCGGATATCATCTCATCATTTACTGTGATCAGATCAACAGAATCATCTCCTGATGTCAGAAGAGTTGCTATTTTGGCCTGGCGATTGTCCGCATTGGCCGGACATTTTTCAATATGGATCTTTATTCCAAGATCTTTTTCCGCCTGGCTGATAAAAGAATCAAAGCCTTCTGTGCCTGCATCCACATGAAGGATCGTCAGTTCCTGTCTGTTCTCCGGCACAATATCAGATGCAGCCTCCTTCTTCTGGACTCCACATCCTGTCACTGCCAGAGCCAGGGCAAATACCCCGCAAAATACCTGTTTTTTCAATCTCTACCACCCTTTTTATCTGGGCCATCTATCCTCTTTTGACATCAACGGCTGGAACGGTGCATGAGGAAGTGTCTGATACCAGTACGCTACACTTGCCACATCATCCTGTCGTTCAAACAGGCCACGGTATCCGACGCCTATCTGCTGAATCGTAACGCGAAGATCCTCTTCAAAGCAGATTGGATCCTGTAAATGCCATCTGTAAAAGCCTCTCATTGGCGGGCAGTCATCATTATGATAAAAATTGTGGATCAGCTCGTCATGGGCAGAATAATACGGATATCCCAGATACGGCGTGTTATAATTCTGTTCCACGGTTTTTCCATCCACCTGTTTGGCAAAGCTCCAGGAACCACCAAAGTAATCTTCCGTTCCTGTTCCACAGATGGTCGGATACTCCTCATCTCCGTCAATATAAAACTTCATTTCTCCCTCGCCCCACCAGTAACGTTCCAGTGTGGTAAGTGCCATGTAGGTTCCTATATAATGGCCTTTTCCTTTTACTCCATCCAAAATTGTATAATCTTTTGTTTTTTCTGTCAACCGTTCCCTTCTCCACTGCGCATGGAAATAAGCAATATCGTCCGGAAGCTCATCATAGAGACAGTAATCTACCTGATAAAAGAAAGCCGGGATTTTATTTGCATGCTGGTTTTCCAGTGTGATCTTTGCTTTCTTCTTAAACGGCATCGGGAAATAGCAGTTAAAGCCCCTGTTTGGAACAACAGCCACCGGAACAGAATTTACAAAACATTCCCTTCCGAATCCGCAGCAGAAGAAATCACCCAGAGGACTTTCCACGGAAGGAGTTTCCTCGTCATCCCAGTACATACGGATTACAAGATCTCTCAGTACAAAGCAATCTGCCTCTGTAGTCTTGTTATCAACGGTGATCCAGATATGATTGATCTGTCCCGGTCCTTCCATTTCTGCCAGAGTTACCACAGTTCCCGGCTCAATATCCCTGAGACACGGGCTTCCTTTTCTGGACGGTCCCAGATGACTTGCAGCCATACCGCCTCTGCCTTTTTCTCCATGAGGATTTTCTGCGTTGATCGCACGGCTTTTTCCATGCTTTGCAAGTGCGATCCCTCCCAGTCCGCCTGTAAATGCCTGATACATATCTGTTTTCTCCTCTCTTTTGGAAATTAAAAATATTATATTTACGCTTTTACTCCACCTGCCATGATACCATCCATGATCTGTTTCTCAAAAACAGCTACAAAGATAATGATCGGAAGAAGGATGATCCATCCCATGGCGCTGACCAGATCCCACGGAACTCCATACATGTTGTCACGTAACGGAAGCTGTACGATGGAAACAGAAAGTACCTGAATACCATTTGAATAAAACAACGGTGTGAAAAAGTTATTCAGACAGGTAATAAAGTTGATAATGCAAACCGTAGCGATTGCCGGCTTCATCAGCGGCAGAACGATCGTAAACAGTCTCTGTGAAAAAGATGCGCCGTCAATAGCAGCTGCCTCCTCCAGTGAGATCGGGATCTCACCGACAAAGTTTCTGAGGATCAGAACCGTAAACGGTATAACGGTACTGATATAAAGAAGGATAAGTCCCGGATATGTATCATACAGCTTTACCTTCTGCATAAACTCATACAGCGGGCGGGCTGTGACAACCTCAGGGATCAGCATGGTAGCCAGAACAAACGCAAATGCAACAGAAACTCCCTTTGAGTTAAATCTTGAGAAGCCATAGGCAGCCATTGCACACAGCACGGTACTGATCACAAGTGTAATGCCTACGATCAGAACTGTATTTCCGATCTTTGAAAGCAGTCCTACATTCTGTATCAGAAATTTATAGCTTTCCAGTGTGGGATGATCCGGAAGATAATCGATCGGTGTTTTAAACAGTTCTCCTGACGGTGTGATCGAAGAAATAAAGATCCAGTAAACCGGGAACAGGATCAGAAAAGCCACAACTGCAAACAGAACCCATCTTCCAACGGCTACCACTCCATGATAAACATTATATTTTCCTGTATTCTTCACGATAATTCCCCCTAACTGTCAAACTTATTCATAACACGTATATTCAGCCAGCTGAAGATCGCCATTACAACAAACAGCAGCATAGCCAGCGCCGAAGCATATCCTACGTTTAGATTTGTAAATGCTTCTGTTGTGATTCTGTATGCGATCAGCGCAGTATCCTCTCCAGGGCCTCCAGATGTCATGGAATAAACCAGATCGAAGGTTGTCAGTCTCCAGAGTGTGAACGGAATACATAAAGTCAGGACATTTTTTGCGATCAGCGGAAGTGTGATCCGGAAAAAGCTCTGGATCCCGTTTGCACCGTCTACCTTTGCTGCCTCATAGATATCGCCGGAAATAAACTGAAGTCCGGAAAGTACAAGAATTGCAAAGAACGGAAGGTCCTTCCACAGGTCCATTGCAATTACCGCTGCTCTTGCAGTACCTGTATTGATCAGCCAGCTGTTCTGGTAACCCGGTACAAACCAGCGGATAAAATCATTGATCAGACCATAATCATTGTTAAATGCCCATTTTGCAGCCATACCGGCTACTACTGCAGGCATAGCCCACGGGATCAGCACGATGGTCCTCAGAAAACGGCGGCCTTTGAATTTCATATTCAGGATCAGTGCCAGGATAACTCCGAGGATCACATGAAAGATCATGGAAGCAACCACAAATATTGCCGTAAAGCTGATCGATGTGAGCACTTTAGGATCAGAAAATACCTTCAGGTAATTCTTGAAGCCTATAAATTCATTGATACCTGCAAGGATACTGATATTAAAGAAGCTGTTTTTCACAGTCATCAGAATGGGATATACTGTTGTAAAACCTCGAATCAGTACAACCGGCAGGATCAAAAGCCATGGTATCCACTTCATATTTTTTTTGCTTATTGTCATGGAACTTTCCTCCCTGTTCATCAAGCAATGTAAAGCAGACTTTTACCTCTGCTTTACATTGCTGTTTTTTTATATCTTTTACTTATACATATCTACCACATCCTGAGCCTTCTTGCAGAACTCATCAACTGTAATCTCGTCTTTCATACAGGACTGGAAGATTGTTCCCATATCGCTGATAAATTCCATTGTCTGTGCCACCATCGGACGTCCCTGTACATTGCATTCATTTGCATATCTGCTGTACATTTCTTTTGCCGGGTCAGAATCCGGAACTACCTTCTCTGCAACATCCTTTCTTGCAGGATATCTGTCAAATGCTTTATAGGAAGCTTCCATTCCGCCTTCATCAGCCATATACTGGAGGAATTTCACAGCTGCATCTTTATTCTTGGATGCTTTGTTGAGAACATAGCTCCAGGAATCTGTAAAGATCGCACGCTCTCCCTTGCCGCTGAAATCCGGTACCATTTCCATGTGGATCTTATCTGCGCCAAGCATATCTGCCTTTGCATAATCTGTTCCAAGGCCCCACATGAACCAGCATCCGTATTTTCCGTCATTGATCTTCGGATTCATCTGCTCATATTTATCAGCGATCTGCTCGATGGATGTTTCTTTATCAGCAACCAGATCGTGGAGGAACTGAACTGCTTCCTTGTTTTCCTCTTTGGTCCAGTCAAAATAATCGCCGCCGAACATGTTTACAAACTGTGCAAGCTCGTTAAATGCATAAGTTTTCTCCCAGGAACCGCCGTAGCCGAATCTTCCGTCCTTGGAAACAGCCTTCATATACTTCATGAAATCCTCTTTTGTATCAATGGATTTGATTCCGACCTCATCCATGATCTCCTGATTTACCCAGAATGCAAAATATCCTGTATAGCCTGGAACACCGATAATGTTTCCGTCCTTATCTGTGATCATATTCTTTACATATCCCTGGGCAAACTGATCAGCGATATCATCTGTCATTACTGTATCATTCAGTCCTTCCAGCCATCCGGAATTTTTAAATGCCGCACTCATCTCATCGTTGATCTGAATGACATCCACGGAAGCATCTCCTGTGGAAAGCATTGTGGTGATCTTCTGCTGACGGGTATCTGTATCTGTAGGTGCCGCAATTACATTAATGTTCAGGCCCGTGGCATCTTCCACATTTGCAAGCCAGTCCTCAAAATCCGGGTCTGTGGTGTCGATGCTGTATAAGGTAAGATCATATTTCTCCTCTGCGGAAACAGTAACCACGTTACCTGCCATACCCACAACCATCGCTGCTGCCAAAACTGCACTCATTACTTTTTTCTTCATATCTTTCTTCCTTTCTGGACATTTTCGTGTTTGTCCACACCTGTTTTTGATGGTTTAAGGATACCAGAGAGCCCCCTCATTCTAAATACAATATTTTATGATTTCTTTATATTATTTTTCGTTCTCTTGTATTTTTGTTGTTAATTTTTTATAATCCTTTTATATAATCTATATTTGTAACGGCTTTTTTTCACAGCTGGATTCGGTTTCATTAATTTGTTTTCGACATAAAGGAGAGTATGTACTATGAAATTCCACAAATGTATCCCACCCATTTTTTCCTCATTTCGCTATAAGCTCCTGCTCGCATTTCTGATCGCAACTATGGTACCTCTGATTTCCCTGACCTTCATCAGCTATCACATTTCCTATAACATTGCCAGAGATCGTATCATCGATTCTGCCGTAATGACTGACAAGCAGCTGGTCTCTCAGCTGAACGACCGCCTCGGTCAGGTTGAAAATGTAGCAGATACCATACAGTTTCAAATGTACTCCCTAAATCAGCCTTCCTCTAATAAGGTAGATGCACTGAAAAAATTCACCACTGTAAAAAACAATATTTCGCTGTATAAATCCACATTCGATTTCTTCCATATATATGTTTTTCTGCAGCCCGATCAGCTCGGTTCAAAAGAAAGCCTGTACTTCTTTTCCACAGATGAGCTTTCTGCATATGGTCTGGATAAAAATATTGTTTCCGGTTCAGGCTTTTCCTCTGTCTGGATACCGGTTTCCAATATGCCTCTGCCTAAAATACTGTCCACAAAAAAATCATCTGCCGATGTGATCCTCTGCGTCCGGGCACTGAAAAATCAGGCCACCGGTATTCTGGAATACGCCTACGGCATTGCTCTGGACACCTCAGAGCTTACCACTTATCTGCAGCCTGCTGCTTTGGATTCCCGCATATACAGCTACATTCTCACAGATCACGGAGAGATTGCAGCAAAAAATACATCCTCACTGAATTTATCCGGAATTTCCAAAGCACAGTTTCAGAAACTCAAAGGAAATGCAGATTCTTCTTTTCACAGCGGCGACAAATATTATAACTGCTGCACCTTAAGCAATGGCTGGCTTCATGTTACCGAAATCCCGGAAAGCTATATTCAGGGCAACACGCACATCCTGATCCGTGCCTTACTGATCACTGTCCTTATTTTCTTGCTCCTTACTGTTATCATCGTTATCCTGTTTTCCGAAAATCTTACCCGGAAGATCACTGCACTTTCCTATGCAATGGAAGCCTTTCAGCTGGGATATGACCCGGAACATCTATCTATCGTTACTGTTCCCCACCCGGATGATCCTTCCAGGTATGATGAGATTGACAGACTGGGCATCACCTTTGAAGATATGCAGCACACAATAGCCGGAAACCTGAAGTCCATTGTAAATCTTTCCGTAAACGAAGAACGTCTGAAATACCAGCTGCTCCAGTCACAGATCAATCCGCATTTTCTTTACAATATCCTGGGATCGATCCGTACCTGCCAGTCCCTTGGAAAGCTTGACATTGCTGATCAGATGATTGCAAATCTGACTGCCTTTTACCGTCTTACCCTGCGTAAATCAAAGGAACTTATTCCTATTAAAGATGAATTGGAAATTGCCCGGCTTTATCTGGAAATGGAAAAGCTCTGTCATAAAGATAATCTGGACTGGGAGATCGAAGCAGAAGATGGAATCGAAAATTTCCTGATCTGCAAGTTTACACTTCAGCCATTTCTCGAAAATTCCATTCTGCACGGGATTTCTTCGGGCACACCAGCTGTTTTCATTTCGATCCATGTTCTTTATGGCGATGATACGGTTGTGATCTCCATTGAGGACAACGGTGCCGGCATGGACTCCGAAACCCTTGCACAGCTGCGCCATGCTATTGAGCATAATGTTATTGATTATGAGAAGCATTTTGGAATTTCCAACGTAAGTTCCCGTATTTCCAACCCATTATACGGAAACGGTTCCGTAAGGATCCGCAGCAACCCCGGAAACGGCACATACGTCACCATTGAATTCGAACAGATGGAGGAAGATATCGATGAAAAAAATAATGATCGTAGATGATAATTACTTATCTGCAGAAGGTATCGAAAAAAACATAGACTGGGAAACGCTGAATGCAGAGATCATCCATGTCTGCTACAATGGAACCTCTGCTATCGAAGCCATGAAAAAAGAACCGGCAGATCTGATCATTTCTGACATTGAAATGCCTGATCTTGACGGCATTTCCATGAGCCGTCAAGCTCTTGAGATCAATCCTATGGTGAAGATCATCCTGATCAGTGCCTATGATAAATTTGAATATGCAAGACGTGCTCTGCTCCTCGGTGCTCTGGATTATATCGAAAAGCCTCTGGATTATGCCTATCTTATCCAGAAGGTAAAAAACGCTTTTGCACTGATGGAAAAGGAACAGAAAAATCTCCAGCTTCTGAAACAAAGCAGGCCTCTTCTTACGGAAAAATTTTTCCGCGAGATCACACACCTTCCGTCTTCTGAAGCAGCCTACCGACTGAAGCCTTATCTTAAGTATCTGAACCTGGAGCTGAATTATGATTTTTATACAGTTGTTATTCTGGAGCTTGAAAATGCTCCGGATCTAAAAGCTGTTTACGGGATTGAAAAGTTTCAGATGGAGCTTTTCAACCTTCAGGATCTGATAACTGAGGAAACCGCTTCTCTTGATTTTGTGTATCTTCTCCCGGATATGGATGGCTATCTGTGCATTCTGGGACACAGCGGCTGTCAGTCCAACAGCTTCCGCCAGCTTACCAGCGGACTTATTTCCTCAATCGCAGATGCCTGCCAGCCACTGGGACTTTCTCTCAACGCAGGCATTGGAACAATTGTCCAAGATTTTTGGAACCTGAACCATTCTTATAAAAGCGCCGTACATGCACTGGAATACAGATTCTTTTTCCCGCATCAGAATATCTTTGACGGAAGAGAGGCTCTGGGTTCCGATCTGTCTGTTGCAGATTTTTCAGATACAAAGGAGGATGAACTGATCCGGCTTCTCTGCAAAAAGGATACCGCTGCCATAGATCTCTGGTTTCAGAATTTTTCCGACTGGCTCACTCAGAAATTTCGCACAAAGAATTTCGCTTTCATACAGATTTATTCTCTTCTTGGCCGGATCCTGAAATTTTTCTATGAATTAAATCTGGATACGCATGACCTTGAAGCTAAAATTTTGTATGTTTACAACCACATAAATGAGTTTCATAATACGGAAGAGCTATGTCAATGGCTGAAGGATCTGTGCCATCTTTTATGCCGGAAGCTTGATTCCTCCATGAATGATTATCACCAGAAGCTCTGTGAACTGGTGATTTCCTATATCAACGAACACTACACTGACAATACGCTCTGCCTCAATGATATTGCTGCCTCTGCCAATGTAAGCCCTGCTTATTTAAGTGCTCTTTTCAAAAAAAATCAGGGGATCAGTATCAGCGACTTTATCACATCTCAGCGTATTTCCGCAGCCGCCCGTTACCTGACTACGACTACTATGAGTCTGAAGGAGATCAGCCTGAAATGTGGTTATGCCAATCAATATTATTTCAGCACCAGCTTCAAAAAGAAAATGGGGATCACACCTTCCGCCTACCGGGAACAGCATACATAACTTCTTCTCTTCTTTATAACAAAGTTACTGGCACAAATGCCAGTGCCCTTCTCCGGAATTTTACTTATAATCAATCAATAAAGAGAACCATCATATTTTTTCGAAGGAGGGATCGCTATGAAAAAATGGAAAAAAATCCTGATATCTCTGATAACAGTCTTTGTACTGGCCATGCTTCCGGCAGAATCGGCAATTCTGCCTGGCACAGTCTGTGTTACAGAGGCCGCTCCCAGGATCAGTTCTTCCAGGCTAAGGCAGATCCTGACACAAAAAGATGCTTCCGAGCTTGCCAACGACACTCTGGATATGGCTGTTCCATATTGGACTGATCTTCTCAAGGGCTCCGGCATCACCCTGCGCTCCCTGGGCTTTTCAACTACAAAATAAGCTTTTCCCAAAAACAGATCGAGCATACCCGACAACACCCCTGGCTATTACAGCCAGGGGTGTTGTACTGTCAGCTGCTTTGCAGCCTATTCCGTTAGTTCTTCCAAATTCTTTTTTAATTCGAGCATCTTGTCTCTCAGCTCAGCAGCCTGCTCGAAATTCAGGTCTGCTGCCGCAGCACGCATCTGCTTCTCTACCTGAGCGATTACCTTCGTCAGTTCTTTTCGGTTCATGGATTCCGGATCCTTTTTAAGCTTCACTTCTGTCTCTGCCACCTTCTTCGAAACAGCGATCAGATCACGGACCGCCTTCTTGATCGTGGTTGGAGTGATGCCATGCTCCCTGTTGTAAGCCTCCTGTATCGCTCTCCTTCTTTCTGTCTCCGAGATTGCTTTTTCCATGGATTCTGTCATGTTATCCGCATACATGATCACATGGCCTTCGCTGTTCCGGGCAGCACGGCCGATAGTCTGTACCAGGGATGTTTCCGAACGAAGGAAGCCTTCCTTATCTGCATCCAAGATCGCTACCAGTGTAATCTCCGGAATATCCAGACCTTCTCGCAGAAGGTTAATTCCAACCAGCACATCAAACACATCCAGTCGCATATCGCGGATGATCTCTGCACGCTCCAGAGTGTCAATATCTGAATGGAGGTATCGGACACGGATTCCCAGATCCTTCATATAATCGGTAAGGTCCTCTGCCATACGTTTGGTCAGGGTCGTGATCAGGACTTTATTTTTCTTTTCAATTTCCTTATTTACTTCTGCTACAAGATCATCGATCTGTCCTTCGATCGGACGCACCTCCACCTTCGGATCAAGAAGCCCTGTAGGACGGATGATCTGCTCTGCGCGGAGAAACTCATGGTCATATTCATATTCTCCCGGTGTCGCAGATACAAACATTACCTGGTCAAGCTTGTTCTCGAATTCATCAAAGCTCAATGGACGGTTATCCTTGGCAGATGGAAGTCGGAAGCCGTAATCCACCAGTGTCTGTTTACGGCTCTGATCACCGGCATACATACCGCCAACCTGGGGAACTGTCTTATGGGACTCATCTATAATAAGTAAAAAATCATCTCCGAAGTAATCCATCAGTGTATACGGCGGCTGCCCCGGTGCAAGCCCGGTCAGATGTCTGGAATAATTCTCGATTCCGGAACAGAATCCTGTTTCCTTCATCATTTCCACATCAAAGTTGGTACGCTCCGCAATTCGCTGAGCCTCGATCAGCTTATCCTCACTTTTAAAGTATTCCACCTGCTGCTTCATCTCTTCCAAAATGGCATCTGCTGCACGACGGATCTGCTCCTGAGGCACAACGTAATGAGATGCAGGGAAAATCGCCGCATGGCTTTCCACACTTTTGATCTCACCGGTAAGCACATCGATATCTGTGATCCGCTCGATCTCATCGCCAAAAAATTCCACACGCACTGCCCGGTCTGTAGAGTTAGCTGGAAAGATTTCCAGCACATCGCCACGCACCCGAAAAGTTCCTCTATGAAAATCCATCTCATTTCTTGTATACTGGATATCGATCAGCTGTTTGATAACCTCGTCACGATCCTTCTCCATCCCCGGACGAAGCGAGATCATCATATCAAAAAATTCCTGGGGCGCACCCAGGCCGTAAATACAGGATACGGATGAAACCACGATCACGTCTTTCCGCTCACATAAAGCCGCTGTGGCGGAGAGACGGAGTTTATCGATCTCGTCGTTGGTGGATGCATCCTTGGCGATGTAGGTGTCTGTGGAAGGAACGTAGGCCTCAGGCTGGTAGTAGTCGTAGTAGGAGACAAAATATTCTACTGCGTTTTCCGGGAAGAATTCTTTCATCTCGCCGTAAAGCTGTGCCGCCAGTGTTTTATTATGGGCAAGTACCAGAGTTGGCTTGTTTAACTGGGCAATGACATTCGCCATGGTGAAGGTCTTACCGGAGCCGGTGACACCAAGCAAAGTCTCAAACTGGTTGCCTTCTTTAAATCCCTCGACCAATTTCTCGATGGCCTGGGGCTGATCGCCGGTTGGCTTGTATGGGGCTTTTAATTTGAACTCATTCATGGTAAATCCCTCCATTTGTGACTTTTACTATGATCATTATCAGCTAAAAATTCGTACCCAGATTCGTAACGAAAAGCTCATTTTTATAGTGAATAGATGTGTTTCTCACCTCGTTACGAATAAAAGTCACAAAACTAATATTTGCGGATAAAACAGCACTCGGAAATACCTGAAAATACTAACCTCCGGTCCTGTCATATTTTTACTGTTTGTTCTTGTAACAGTCCCTATTATATCAAATAAATTTTTGAAAGTATATAGATTAACGCAAGAAAAAAGTACAAATGTTCGATTCTTATTTGTACTTTTTTCTATCACTACTATTCTATTTTTTATCATGCTGCGTTGAAATATTCCTCCAGGATTAAGTCTATTTCAATCACTTTCGATACTTCACTCAATATGATAAGTTTGCGTAAACGCAAAGAAACAGCGACTTTGAAAAGTTATCCCGCTTTTGCTTACCATATTATTTCCTTAAATTAACATTCATGTAACGCCCAATATTACGCAAATTCATCGAGTCCTCTACAAACTGAAGTTCATCCCAATATGCAGACCTTTGATTATACACGCTTATAAATTATTGGTTCATCATATCCAAAAGTTCTCTTTCCATTAACTTCCATGCTTTCCGATACTTCCAGAAAATTGTTGGAAAACTTTTCCCAAAGTTTGAATGTCATTACCGGAGAGAACTGGCTTGTGCTGCCTCCCTCCCAGATTCCGTTCTTTTCATGATAAAGTGCCGGATTAAATTTTTCAGATTTTTCTAGTTTAGAGTAATCAACATTCTTCATAGAATCATATGAAAATGTATTTTTATCTTCTCCTTTTGGAATTTCATAAGAAGAAAGTAAAATTCCCTGTTCTATTTCCGTGATAAGGAAAAGATGTGGAGATGCATGACGTTTTCCATTAATTTCATAATAACTCTCTTCAACAACAAATTTTCCTTTGAAATCTTCAGGAAGGTTATTTATTTTGTCATTACAGATTGTATTTACATGTTCCGCATATGGATATGTTTTCCCTTCTGCCTGCATCTTATTAAATTGATCCTTATTATCAAAATGTCCTGTCATCATTCCTACAAAATTATCAAGTTTCATCATATACTTTACCTCCTGGTATTTGCCTAATCACACTATTCCTCTTTTGCTTTTGCCATACTGGCGATATCTCCCACTCCATTCAATACCATTGTCGGAAGATAAGCATAAGTTTTGAGTGTATCCTTCGTTGAACATCCAGAGAGAACCAATACAGTAGACATACCACTTTCCATTCCTGAAATCACATCTGTATCCATACGATCCCCAACCATTACAGCTTCTGCTGAATGACATCCAAGCATATTCAATCCTGTTCTCATCATCAGTGGATTCGGTTTCCCACAGAAATATGCCTGTGTACCTGTTGCCATTTCTATAGGTGCAATCAATGCACGACAAGCAGGAGCAATGCCGTTCTCAATCGGTCCGGAAACATCTGAGTTTGCTCCGATCAGCTTTGCACCTTTCAGAACTAAATTCGTTGCTTTTGTTAATGTATCCAATGAATAGGAGCGTCCCTCTCCCACAACAACATAATCCGGATTTACATCATTCATTGTGATACCTACATCATAAAGTGCATTTAACAGGCCGGCTTCTCCTATCACAAATGCCGAACAGCCTGCCGCCTGTTCTTTTAAAAATGCGGCTGTTGCCAATGCACTGGTATAAAAATGTTCTTCTGGCACATCAAGTCCCATCCTAGCCAATTTCTGATTTAATTCTCGTGGTGTATATCCACTATTATTTGTCAAAAACAAATATTCTTTCTTTTCATCATGCAACCACTGGATGAATTCTGGAACACCTGGCAATATCTGATTGCCATGATAGATCACACCATCCATATCACAGATGAATCCTTTTTTTTCATTAAAATCGATTATGGATTTTATCATGTTCATATGCGCCCTGCCTTTCTTGTTTCTTTAGAATACACCTTACTCTTTTCATAATAAAATAAAGCGCTATTTTCTACAAATATTTTTATATTATATCATCCACACATGAAATCAAATACATAGCACTGTAAAATCAAAGTAAATATTTCGATCAACAGAACCTTTTATGACAACATCTCTTTCACACAAGTACTTCGATAATCACTTGGTGATATTTTATATCTTTCTTTAAATACTCGGTTAAACGTTCTCTGACTTTCAAATCCACTATCTAGACAAATATTTGTAATAGAATCACTCGTATTTTCCAAACGATGGCATGCATAGTTCAGCCTTGCATCGTTAAGATATTGATTAAAGTTTCTATGGAATGTCTTGGAAAAGAGTCTGGATAAAACATATTTACTCACGCCCAGGTCTTTTGCCATCTCTTCCAACGAAAACTTCTTCTTGAAATTTGCTGATATATAGGAAACTGTCTGGTAAATAAGATCGTTGCTCCCCACACTGCTCTTTTCTACCAAATTTAATTTTCCTATGCAGCGTGCCAACACAATTTGAAGATATGCCTGTGCAACAGTAATATCCGACTGTTCTGTCTCTAAAATTGCATTTATAACCCTATATACCTCCGGTTCAACCTTTTCCGCTTTGATGATTGGGTATTCAGGAGCCATGGATTGCATGATATCTGCAAATTTGACTATCGTAAATGGCGATGCAATCAGATAAGTCGCTTTATTTACACCGGGTGTCAGTACCTGATAGTGATGAATAACATCTGGAAATGCAAAGCCTATATCTCCTTTTTCCATATGGTATAGTTCCTGTCCGACACCAAGTTCTAATGCTCCACTTGTTACACAAACGATCTCCAGTGCATTATGAAGATGTGGTTCAATATGTTTTGACTTCCTATTTATTGCTATGATCTCCTCTTTTGTGTCGACATATTTTAACTGCATGAAATACTCCCCTTTGCAACATTTGTCTATATCTTCTTTCGATTTGGCAAGCAATCCTTTTACACCTATCTTATAATCAACTTGTAAATAAGGAAAGGAGGAATTGCAAATGAGCAACCTAAAAAAATATCTGAATGACCTTTTAGTATTCTACACTGAATATTTTGAGCATCCTTACCATGTATAAATACTAAAAGGACTATTTTGTGAAAACTGAATATTTTCTTAAGGCCATTTCACAAAAATGAAGTGGTCCTTTTTTATTTTCAAAATACAGTTCAATCACTTTATATATAGAAAAAAGCACTGTCTCATCGAGCAATGACCAGACAACGCTTTCTCCTGTCAATTCTAATTTATGTCTGATGCATCTGTTACTTCATCTGCAGCAATTTCTTTTTCTGCTTTCAGTTTTTTATTTGCATCTTCTACATTCATTCTTGAAAGTACAAACATAATCAATACATCAAAGATTAACGGAAGCCAAAGATACATAAACTGCATCATATCAAGTGCAGACTGCGGCTGAGTTGCATTTGTTCCGATATATCCACTGAACTCAAGCAGCCATCCAACAACAGCGGTTCCAATACCTCCACCGATTTTTACGCCAAGAGAAGTACAAGAGTACATCGTTCCGTCAATTCTCTTTCCCTGTGTAAGATAAGTGTACTCAGAGCAGGATGCGATAACTGCATTCATATCTCCCTGCCATGGTCCCTGACCTAAGGCTGCAAGAGCTGTAAATGCCATCATCAGCGGAACACTGCCCATATATCCTGCAACAACAACAAGTGCTCTACCGATGACTGCTAAGACATAACCTCTTAAGTTCAGTTTATACATACCTTTCCACTTACCAACTAAGGTTGGTGTGAAAATCAGGGCAATGATCAGTGGAATATTTACTGCCCATGCAAATTGTCCAAACAAATTCTTATTTTTCAGTACCCATGTCATGTAATAAATGCCAGCTCCAATCATGGCACCATATAACTGCTGTAAAATATATGTTCCACAAATCATCATGTAATATTTGTTTTTGACAAGAAGCTTGAATGCCTGTACCATTCCATACTTTTCATTATCATTCTTTACTTCTCCTTCATTAAGTTCTTCCTCCGGAAGTTCCTTAACAGAAAGTGCTGAAATCGTATTTACGACCAGACCAATGATTGCATAGATAATAGCAACCGTTCTCCATGCCGCAGCATCTCCACCACATTTATCTACAAATCCAACTGTAATCGCCTGAATCAGAAGACTTGTTGAAAATGCAAAAATAAAACGGTAAGATCCCATCTGTACACGCTCTTTGCTGTTCTTTGTAATCAGTGACGTAAGTGCTGAATAAGCAATATTGTTTGCTGTATAAAACACACCATTTAACAGTGTATAAGAGATAAAGAACCATGCATATTTAGCCGTTGTTCCCAAGCTGACTGGTATTGCAAAACAGCAGACCAGCGTAATGGCACAACCAATATATCCATATAGCATCCAGGGTTTCGCTTTTCCCATTTTACTGTGTGTTTTGTCAATCATTGATCCAAAAAATATATCCGTAAAACCATCAAATAGTTTTGATACGGCAATCAGGGTACCTACGACACCTGCAGCAAGTCCTACTGAGTCCGTCAGATAGACCATCATGAAAGATGTCAGGAAGGCATAGACTACATTACCTGCAATATCACCTGATCCATATCCAATTTTGTTATACCATTTCAAATACTTTTTTTCTTCCATCGAATTTCTTTGCTCCTCATCTTCATCGCACTTAGAATTTCAAGATGTCTAACAGAGTATGATGTCTAATTCTAGTTTTTTCTCTGTTTTTGTCTGATTGCTCTGTATATCCGGACTTTACATAACAATCAGACTCTCTTTCCTTGTTTACGGGTTACATGAAACTTTATTATCCCTTTACATACGGTATCAGTGTAAACTGAAACCGGAATAATACATCATCAAATCGGTACTGATCCAATACAACTGGACCACAACTATTAGAACCAATGCCATTTAATGCGTAGTCAACGCAAAATACTACACTATCTGATTCTGTCAGTTCATAATTATGCGTTTTCTTCTCAAGTTCTTCCTGCGTATAATAAGAAGCATTGAATGAAAATGCCTTTTCTGCGGATGCCACAATTCCATATCGGCTGTTGTTAAGCTCTACATATTCACAATCATAATGGCTTCCATTTTCCTGTGGGCGAATATAATCCTCATGCAAATCATCTACATTTGCCTGATACAAACCGTGGCTCGCAGCCTGATGTTTGTCACAATAGCTTTCCTGTGGTCCCATTCCAAAGTATCGTGCAGCTGAAAGTTTTTTATCCAGGAACATCCTCACACCAAATCTCGGAAGATCCGGGAATTCATCGTCTTTTGTTACTGCAATATCTGCATCAATCTTTCCAGCAGCTTCTATTTTCCATGTAATCGTCACATCAAGAATCTTCTGTACTGTCTCTGCCACAACGGAAGCATGGCTTGTAATCTTCACACCATGTTTTCCCTGCACAACCTCTGTCGTATAGGCTCTTGTGTAAGCCTTATCATAGTGGGCTTTCTTCCATTCAGACTTGATGTACATATCGTTATCTGTTGGAGCTCTCCAAATATTTAATTCCATCGGATGGTTCAAGTATTCCCGCCCTGCGAATTTCATCTCTGTAAAGAGTGCAGTACGTTTGTCTATGGTATAAGCAAATTCACGCCCCTTGATATGAATCTGTGTATCATTTTCATTTACCTGTAATTCAGAGTCCACTACTGTTTTTGGTATCCATTTCTCTGCAAGTTTACATTTTGTATCCTCTTTACTTACCTCAATTTCATCAAATCCAAGAATATGGTCTTTATCCAACAGTGGCAATTCTTTTTTCAGATGGTAAATAAGTTTTAAATAACATTTCCCATTCTCTGGAACATTGATCTTCAGGTTTGTTTTTCCTTCCCCATGTGGTGCCACAGAAAACTCCGGAAGTATGCCTTTGCTGATCACAAGACCATCCTGTGTCAGCTCATAACTAATCTTCACATAATCTTTCAAGTCATCAAAATCCATGTAGTTATGAAGCACCAGTTCTCCGCTTTCTTTGTTATAGGAAATAACTCTTGCCGGGCGATAAACATTCTTGTATTCCAAAAGTCCTGTATGTACCGTTCTGTCCGGATATACTAATCCATCCATACAGAAGTTGCCATCATGAATTTCTTCGCCATGGTCGCCCCCATAAGCATATATAGTCTTTCCATTCTCAGCAGTTCCATGAGCAATCGCATGGTCACACCATTCCCAGACAAAGCCGCCGCACATTTTATCATTATCCTGAATCATCTGGAAGTAATCTTCAAAATCTCCAGGTCCGTTTCCCATGCTGTGACAGTACTCTACCAAAAGGAAGGGTTTGCTTCCATCTTTATCCAGATATTCCTGAATTTCGGAAAGCGCTGGGTACATCCGGCTGTACACATCCAGATTGCTGTAATCATATGTTTCATCATAATTACGGTATCTTGCACTCTCATATTGTGTGATACGTTCTGGATCAAAATTCTTTGTCCATTCCAGTGCTTTTTCAAAGTTGCAGCCATAAGCACTCTCATTTCCCATTGACCACATAACAATACAGAAACGGTTTTTGTCACGTTCCACCATGAGTTTTACGCGATCAACGATTGCCTCTTCCCATACCGGATCATCTGCAATCTTCTCATTCCATCGTTTAAACCGATTGTAATCAGTGTCTTCTTTTCTATAGATCATAAATGGACCATGAGCTTCAATATCTGCTTCATCTATTACCATGAATCCATACTTGTCACACATTTCATAGAAAAATGGTGCGTTCGGATAGTGGCTGGAACGGATCGCATTAAAATTATGCTGCTTCATTAACGTAAGATCGGTTGTAATCTGTTCCGGATTGATTGTAAATCCAGTAACCGGATCAGAATCATGTCGATTGACACCACGGAATTTAATCTTCTGTCCATTTAAATAAATAACCTGGTCTTTAATCTCTATCTTTCTTAATGCAATGTGATCTACAATTACTTCATTCTCTGTCTCAAGAATCAGTTTATATAGATATGGATTTTCTGTATTCCAAAGTTCCGGACTTGCGATTTCTAATACAGCTGTTCCTTCTTCAGCAATACTTCCTAGTGCTACAACTGCTCCGTTTCTATCTTCAATCGAAATTTTTACATTTAACGGAGAGTAGAATTTCATTTCAATTTCTACTTTCGCAAGCATATCCTCAATTCTTGTTTTAATATGATAATCACTGATTGCCTGTTTTGGGCGTTTCAAAATGTACACATCCCGGAAAATACCACTCATACGGAATTTGTCCTGATCTTCCAAATAGGAACCATCACACCACTTCATTACCAACACTGCCACCGTATTCGTTCCATCCTGAAGTACATCGGTAACATCAAACTCACTGGTCATATGCGAAACCTGGCTGTATCCTATGTAAGAGCCATTGATCCATACGTAAAAGCAACTGTCTACTCCTTCAAAGTTCAAAAAAGATTTTGGCGCTTTCTCATCTCTACTGTACTCAAAAGTATGTACATAGACTCCACACGGAATGTCCTGTGGCACATATGGTGGATCAAACGGAAATGGATACCGGATGTTTGTATACTGGTGTGTATCATATCCAGCCATCTGCCATACACTTGGAACCTGAATCTCATCAAAATTTTCTGTATCATAATTCTTCTCAAAGAAAGAATCCTGAATGTCATAGATGCTGTTAAAATACTGGAATTTCCAAGTTCCATTCAATAACTGCATACGATCTGACTCTTCTCTGTGTTCCACCAAGTTATCCATTCTTCTGGATGCCGGAATATAATAGGCTCTGGCTGGCATTGTGTTTTCGTGCAGTACGCTTAGATTTTCATAATAACGTGGTACGATCATAAATAGCTCTCCTCCAATACATATACTTTTTTGTTCTTTGTTTTCCTAAAGAAAACCTTATACTTTACTTTTTGTTTACGTTCCTTAGTTATGCTATATATATAGCTTATCCTAATTCGCAAAATATGTCTATGAATTGGATTAGACAAAATATGCACTAAATGATACAATGATAAAAAGTACGAAAAGAGGTGCTGTCCTATGTATTTGAACACCGGTTATTTGAACCACTCACATATGGATTTCAAAGACAAAAGTCGTCCGCTGATTGTAGGTAGCTGTGGTACTTACCGTCTTTCCAGACATCCCAAACTTCCGACCTACCGTCCAAAGGGTCGTCTGGATTATCAGATTATATATATCACTGCTGGTTGTGGGCATTTTCATTTTGATAATGTAAATAATGAAACGATTGTTCCAGCCGGCAACATTGTACTGTACAGACCGAAAGAACTCCAAAAATATGAATATTACGGAGAAGATAAGACAGAAGTATACTGGATTCACTTCACAGGAAGCAATGTAAAAAATATCTTACGTCAATATGGGTTTCCGGATAAAGAACGTGTCTTTCAAGTGGGTACATCTAATGAATATGAACAAATTTTCAAACGTATCATTATCGAGCTGCAACGCTGTCAAGACAATTATGAGGAAATGCTTGTCCTTTTGCTACGTCATCTTCTGATCAGTTTCCACCGGGAACTGACAAGAGAGCACATATTAAAAAATGAATACCTTGATCATGAGATGGATAATGCTGTTACCTTTTTCAGTGAAAACTACAATCAAAATATCAATATTGATGATTATGCTGCCTCACGAGGCATGAGTGTCAGCTGGTTTATCCGAAATTTCAAAAAATATACCGGTTCTACACCAATGCAATTCATTGTGGGAATCCGCATCAACAATGCTCAGATGTTACTTGAAACAACAACTTATTCCATCCATGAGATTTCTAAGATTGTCGGATATGATAACCAGCTTTATTTCAGTCGGCTTTTTCACAAGTTGAAAGGATATTCGCCGAGAGAATACCGAAAAATAAGAAATAGGTTATGAAATCTATAATGTCATAAAAAGTGAACTACTCGGCAACTTAGTTACCAGAGCATCTGAAATCTGGCGGGATACCGCCTTTTTTCAGGGTACGTCCATGACACCAATACTGCTTGCCTTTCGGCTATACAGCTACTTTTATTATTTCTGGATTTTTTAGTCCGGTTACGGACAGTGTCTTCTCTTTTCCGGATGCGGAAAGATATTTCCGCAGGATATTAAATGCGCCTACTGCATCTGCATTGTAGCTTACTCCTTCAGTTATATACATGCCCCGTTCTTTTCGGTTTGTTGCTTCTGCATATCTTTTTGATACTTCCGGTGATAACGGACTGCACTGGCTGGTATAGCTTTCCTCCTGTTTTATCAATTGGATCCCATACAGTTTCAGCTTATATCCCAGCATGATATACAGCTTGTTATATGGCAGTCCGTGAAACTTCTGGTTGACCTTATGCCCCATATCCTTCTCTTTACGGATATTTCGGATATCTCCCACAACCACACAGCGGATATCTTCTTTTCTGCAGTATTCTGCAATCCATCTGGTCACTTTATGAAGATAATCCTTCACTGTATTCTGCTTTTTTCTGTAAAGTCTCTGGATATGTTTCGATGATCTTGGATATTTTATCCCTCTTTCCGATTGCTGCGCATACCAGACAGACTGCACTCTGGCGATCTCTTTATGAAAGTATCTTTCCAATGAAAGATATCTCCTTCCAAGGATAAAAGTCCGACCGTTTCCGGAATCATAACAGGTCATCAGATTATGAAGTCCAGGATCAATAGATAAATAATGTCCATTCTGGGAAAGCTGCTCTGTCCCTTCGATCTCATAGATAACGATAAGGTCACATTTTCCGTTTTCCGGCGGATAGATCCGCAATTGTTTTATATGATCCATGTCCCTGAAAATCTTATTTTCAAGATATAGAAATCTTTCATGGATCCCGTAGGTTTCTTCCATATAGCTTTTCAGATCCTTTGGCAGAGACAGCCGCAACCGATCTGAACCTTTCTCATGCCGGATCCCCATCTGCATGTATGTGACCGGGATATTGTCCTGTTTAAAACGGGGCGGATTTGGATCTTTGACCCCTCCGGTCTTTTTCAGGACATAAAAAGATCTCCATGCTTTGTCCAGCTGTTTGCAGATCTCCTGTGCTATCTGTGACGGAAGCTGTCTGTACCACAGATCTCCTTTATGCGCTTTTTTCTGATAATACCAGTCAGGATACTTTTCCAGTCCCAGCTCTTTATAATGATGACGTTCGTAGTTGCAGACATTCCAGAGTTTGGAAGCTGCATAACACATATGCCCTATGATATTGGAATATTCCGGCCGGATCTTTACAGATGTTCTGTGTGACAGCAGCATTCCTCTTCCCCCTTTGGACAGCTATGCAGATAGAAATCTACACTCCACCTTGGTTTAATACGACTTGCTCTGATGCTCAATATAACGGCGGATATTCTCCTCAGATACAGATCCGATCGTTTCCACATAATAGGAATGGTTCCACAGCTCTCCCTTCCATAGCTGGTCTCTTATTTCCTGAAAACGTTCGAACAGTTTTCTACCGGTGATCCCCTTCAGATACTTGACGATCGCTGTTATGGACAGCTTTGGTGGAGCTGATACAAAACAGTGGACATGATCACCTTCACCACATTCAAATAAATGAACGGTAAAACCTTTATCCTCAGCGATCTGCTGCACCAGTTCCTTTAGGTATTCCTCAATTTCTGGGTTTAATATCTTCCGCCGGTATTTCACCGACCACACCATATGGTAATTAATATTACACACACAAGTCCTGTAATGTATTAGATTTTCTTTCATACATATAGTATAACATAACGAATAAAAATGCGCAGCAAAAATCGAACATATTTTCGAATGATTATATGCCGGTTACGGCATTAATATCAAGGGATTGGGAGATTATTATATTATTTCAATGTGCAGATATGCACAATCTTGCGCTTTCATCTCGG
Organism: Blautia sp. MSK20_18; assembly: GCF_020553125.1. Classification (NCBI taxonomy): domain Bacteria; kingdom Bacillati; phylum Bacillota; class Clostridia; order Lachnospirales; family Lachnospiraceae; genus Blautia; species Blautia sp. MSK20_18. The sequence goes on along the minus strand of NZ_JAJCGR010000023.1, from coordinate 10,827 downwards.
TAATTGAATTGCCGAGGATTCCCGCTTATTGTCCTAAATGCCAAAAAAGGATGCCAACGAATCAAATCAGATTACGTGACATCCTCTTCTTTTTATTAGTGCTATTTTATAAATTCAACCGAATAGTAATACATGTACTCATTATCTGTATCTATATGCTCCCCTGCAATATCCTGTATTGGCAACGAGCTTAACCCTTTTTCTCCATAAATCAGTGCTCTGTTCCATACTCTATCTTGCATTTGTTTTCAATAGTCGTTGCTGATCTTCCATAATATTCCCTGCTAAGAGACAAAGTATTCCACTGCGTTCTCAGGGAAGAATTACTTAAACTCACCATATAACTGAGCCGCAAGTGTTTTATTGTGCGCAAGTACCAAAGTTGGCTTGTTTAACTGGGCAATGACATTCGCCATGGTGAAGGTCTTACCGGAGCCTGTCACACCCAGCAAAGTCTCGAACTGGTTGCCTTCCTTAAAACCCTTGACCAGTTTTTCGATAACCTGAGGCTGGTCTCCTGTGGGTTGGTATTCGGAGTGTAATTTGAAATGATCCATACGGTTCTCCTTGTTGTTCTGAAATTTGTGGATATGTAAATACTGCCTGTTACTATATGTAAAGAGAGTGCTTTTATCTTTATTATTGTTGCTTTTACAGTATATCATTCAGCGTAAAAAAAGTATAGGACAACCGAATATTTGTTCTATACTTTTTACCGCACCACACAAAAAAGGCAGAGCCTGCTCCACTCAGACTCTGCCTCTCACTTTTTTCTTTTTATACTGCCGTCATTCTTCTACTTTTCTCTCATAAACGATCTCACCGCCAAGAACTGTCATATCCACTTTCGTGGCCTTGATCTCATCCGGATCAATCTTATAAATATCTTTCTCCAGAACTACGAAGTCTGCATTTTTTTCCACTTCGATGGTTCCGTTCTCGTCTTCTGTATAGGAAGCGTAAGCTGCGTTTTTTGTAAAAAGCTTCACCGCCTCATCTACAGACATTTTTTCGGATGGGATCCAGCCTTCCTGTGGCTGACCGCTGATATTTTTGCGGGTGACTGCAAAATAAATATTCTCCATGGCATCAAAGCTTACCACAGGAGCATCCGAACCGCCGGACGTATGGATTCCCATATCCAGCATGCTCTTCCATGCATACACCTTATCCATACGGTGTGCGCCGATGGCAGGTTCCACTGTGTTCATATCCAGATCGATAAATACCGGCTGGATATATGCCAGAAGATCCTGGTCTTTCATCCCCTGCAAAATACGCGGATTGGTGATCTGGCAATGTACGATACCATGTCTGCCCTTTTTATTATCCTTCCGGTAAGGAGATTTCGCAGCTGCCTCAATGACCATATCCATGGCACGATCGCCAATACAGTGTACCGCTGCCTGCATCTGATGCCGGTCAAAAAAAGCAAACAGATCGTCAAGCTCCTCCTGACTGAATGTGATGATCCCGGTATTTCCCGGCGAATCCTCGTAAGGCTCATTCATGGCCGCTGTTCTTGCACCAAGGGAACCATCCTGAATCAGCTTCATCGGTCCGACAGTAAAGTGATCCCCCCTCTGTCCGGTACGATATCCTTCCTCAATAAAAGCCTTCGCATCCTCCGCCCGCTCAAAAAGGCACTGCTCATAATGGCGGATACTCAGCTCTCCTCTGGCATCCAGTGCCTTATAGGAGGCCATGATCCGACGCCAGTTTTTCCCCGGAAGTGAGGCAAGATCATCGGACTGTACACCTGTAAATCCACATTCATTCAGCTTCTTCGCACTGTATTTGATGTAGTCTTCCACTTCTTCCTGGGATGGTGCTTCCAATACGGAAGAATAAAACTGTACTGCATTCTCCTTCAGAAGTCCGGTATCCAGGTCAACCTCCTTCTCAATCTCCGGGAACTCCGGGATTTTTTTCAGAAGCTCCAGACCGCAGCTGTTGCACACAGCCACATGCCCGCAGACACGCACCATAATGATGGGGATTTCCGTTGAGAGCGCATCCAGCTCATCCTTGTGCGGATAGCGTGGCTTATCAAAATGCTCCTCATTCCAGCCTCTGCAGTAGAGCCAGGTCAGCTTCTGACCTTTGCTCTCCTCCAGTCTTTTTTTTGCTGCGGCAAGCATTTCCTCAACACTTGTGCAGTCAAACAGTTTTACAGATCTTTCCACAAATGCATAATGCAGCATATGCATATGTGTATCCACAAAACCGGGCAGCATCAGCCTTCCCTTTAGGTCGATCCGCTTTTTGCAGGAAAAAGCTTCTGCTTCTTTATCAGTTCCCACAAAAACGATCCGACCATTTTCGATTCCCACAGCCTCTGCCACTTTTTCACTGTCATCCAGTGTTCTTATACATCCGTTAAAAAAAATTGTATCCACTGTTTATTTTTCCTCTTTTTCTTTTTTATCCTCGTAGAAAAGTGCCATATCCTTGTCTACCTTTCCGATTCCCATGTAACGCGCCTTGTAATCCTTCAGCAGTTTAAAGAAAGTACCACTTAAGATAAATAATGTGGCAACATTTACAAATGTAGGGAATACGGTTGTAAAGTCTGCAATTACCCACAGCTGCGCCGGTGTTCCGTTTCCGTAAAGAGTAAGCACTGTGACCAGAAGACCCCATAATGGTGTTCCAAGGATAAAAACCTTCTCTGCGATCTTCAGAACCTTCTGATTATTTTTCAGCCAGTGCTTCAGGATCACGCTGTAGTAGGTGAACCATCCGGTTGATGTTGTTAATCCAAAAAGAAAAATACTGATTGCGATCAGTGCTCTCGCAATGGAGCCCATTCCAGACTCAAATGCTGTCAGTGTCAGCTCTGATCCCTGAAGTCCTGAATTCCAGTAGCCGGTGATGATAACAACAAGACCTGTCATGGAGCAGACTACGATGGTGTCTGCAAATACCTCAAATGCTCCCATCAGTCCCTGTTTTACAGGATGGTCTGTCTTTGCAGAAGCATGGATCATAGGAGATGTTCCCCAGCCTGCCTCGTTGCTGTATACGGAACGGGCAAAGCCAAGACGCATTGCTGTTGCAACACCGGCTCCCATAAATCCGCCGACTGCCGCCTGTGTTGTAAATGCACCCTTGAAGATCAGTCCAAAGGTTTCCGGCAGCTTGTCAAAATTCACTACCAGTATTGCGAGAGAGCCTACAATGTAAAGCATGCACATGATCGGTGTCATATAGGAAGAGATCACGCCGACTTTCTTTACACCGCCGATGATGATCAGATAGATCGCTGCCACATACAAAAGTGACGGTACGATGTACGGCAGGTGGAAGGTACTTCCGACAGCCTCTGATACTGTATAATTCTGCAAAGTAATGAACCATGTCATGAAAATACAGCCGCCGAACAGTACTGCAAAAAGTTTCCAGAAGGGAAGCTTTTTCTCTCCGCCAAGACCCTTCTGCATGTAGTAGGTCGGGCCTCCTTGGTACTCACCGTTTGGCTGTTTCTCTCTGTAGTATACAGCAAGTGTTACCTCTGCCATCTTGATGACCATGGCAAGAAGCGCTGCGATCCAGAGCCAAAATAATGCCCCAGGTCCTCCTGTTGCAATAGCCGTTGCAACACCGGACATATTGGATACACCAACAGTACCTCCGATCGCAATGGAAATAGCCTGGAACGGTGTCAGGCTCTTTCCGTCATCTCCGCCTTCCTGGCGACGTTCTTTACTGAACATGTTTTTCACAATGCAACCAAAATGGCGGAACTGGAAGAAACCGGAACGTACTGTCAGATATACGCCTGTAGCGAGGATCGTGATCAGCAACGGCAGTCCCCAGAGCCAGTTGGTCAGATTTTCAAATAATTCAAACATCTTTTCCTCTCCTGTCCTTCTTATTTTTTGTCTTTTGCATCCATTCGGAAAATCTGTGTATAGAATATAAAAAATCCCCGGAACATGAAGGCAGATACGGATACCCGGTGTTCCCGACATACAGCTCTTCTGCCATATATCTGCGAGCCCCGTTTCTATCCTCTTTATCCTTCATGCTCTGGGGATCTTACATTTCAGCCCACGAATCTTCCAAACAATGACAGTATATCACAGTTCCGGAGGAATTTCTACTTTTTCTGTTTGAATTTTGTATTTTTATTCATTTTTCGTGAATATTACTATTTTACCGTATGGATTCCGGATACTCCACCCCTTCCGGCATGGAATCCCATTCGTTAAGGCCAAGGCTCTGCTTGAATTTCGCCTGTTCAAGCGTAAGCTTCGGGAGATCATCCTGCAGATAATCCATCAGCTCACTGATGCCTTCCCTGGTCTTGTTATTTACCATGAAGATCCGTTCACAACCCATGTTCTCCATCCACTGTCTGACCATGGGAATGTTGGCATGGGGAGAATCCACCTTGGTGATGATCCCGATCAGCGGCCGTAGTAGAAAATTCCTGCTGCCGTCACTAAACAGGTTAAAGGGCTCATTGGCTGCCTGTACAATGGCGATCACATCCGCCTCAAAGGAAAAGCAGGCCAGTCCTACGCTGAAATGCTTGGATTCCGCATATTCTCCCGGTGAATCAATAGTATCTTCATTTGTATTGGTATACTGAGTCTTATGATAATGAAGCTCTTCCCCTTTAAGCGCCTGTGTCAGGGATGTTTTGCCGGCTTCACTTCGACCCATCAGAAAAATTTTTTTCATTTTTTATCCCGTCCTGCCTCAGCTTCTGTGGATCTTACAAACATCGAATTTCAATGTCTCATGGAAAAATCGTACCACTTCCTCCACAGCTGTCATCACTTCCGTAAAACCGCCTGTCAGGATCAGCGTCCCACAGAAACGATCCATAAATCCTACTTCCACATGAGCTGCCTTCACTGCAACATCTGCCGCAACCACGATTGCCTCCCAGGGTGTGACACGGACTATGCCGATGGCATCTCCTCTGTGATCTTCACCTTCATGAACACCGATATGTAACGCAAGATTCTCATATATCGATCTGTCATTTGGTGTAAAAACATGTGCAAAGGAAAGCTCCTTTCCAGGTACTCTCACCCGGGTCAGCCGAAGTCTTCTTCCCTTAAGGTTCTCATAATCATCATGAAACAGCCTCTCCAGCAGTTCTTCCTTTGTTATCCGTTCTTCCATGGTACACTTCCTTATCTCTTGGTGATATTGCATACTACATATCCCAGAGTATCACGGAAATAATCCACGATCTCCTCCATTGCAGTCTGCACATCGGAAATCTCTCCTGTTATGATCAGTGTTCCTGTAAAACGGTCTGCAAATCCAAGATACACATTACCGCTCTTCACAGCAATATCGGATGCGATCACAGCAGACTCGGAAGGTGTCATGTTCATGATACCAATTGCAGATGATCCATAGTCCACCTGCGGATTCAGTCCAAGCTTCTGATATATGATTGGTGCCGGACCACCCATGATATGGGCAAATGTGATCTCCTTACCGGCTACGGTTTCCTGTACGATTCTGATCTGATCTCTATGTTCATCCGCCATTGATGATTCCTCGCTTTCAAAATTTTATATTATTCTCGATCTGATAATATTGGATAATTTTATAAGCCGGATTTCATTCATCCGGCTTACAGCTTCCTAAAGTCAGGCAGATCTTTGAAATCCGCTCTGCTACCTGCTCATGGTCAAAAAACAGTCTGGCAGTTCATCTGATTTAATTTTACTATTTACCAATTTTAATGTCAAGACAATTCTTCGAAAACAAGTCAAAAAACAACGTTTTTAAAAATAGAAATCCACAAAAAACAACATTTATTTTCAAATCCTCGCGGAAAACCAGTCAGGAATCTGCTCAAAACTCAAACACCTTCTTAATACTGTCATAATGTAGGAATTTTCCCTCTGCGGCAAACGCCCGGATCTGCTCCAGGGTTGCAAACATATATCCGTCTGTCTCTTCCATCTGAAGCTTCAGATCCTTATCCTCCACATCCATGACAAAACGGTACACATCCACAAAGTAATTATCTCCTTCCCCAGGATTCTCTCTTTTATATGTAAAAAGGTATCCGCCCTCTGCCTCACTGGCGTCCAGTCCGGTCTCCTCTTTCACCTCACGGAGTACTGCATCACGGGAAGCCTCTCCTGCCTGGGCTGCACCGCCGGAAACCTCCCACCAGCCCGGAGCCCAGGCCTTTGTCATCACACGTTTGGTAATAAGAAAGGTCTTGTCCGGTCTTGCTACCACGCCCAAAACTGTCAGATGATACTCTCCATCCTTTAAACACCAGTCATTGCGCTTCATAGTTCGTCCTGTCGGTTTCTTATCTGCATCGTAAATATCCCAGAATTCCATTTTATCTATCTCCTGTCTTTTTACAGAACGCGGAAATACAGTCTTACATTTGATCCGTTTCAGCCTGCCCGTTTCTCCGTTTTCTGTATCTTTTTTATTTGTTATGATAACACGTTAAAATCATATATGTAAACCCCTGGATCCGATACCATTTTCCAGTTAGCGTTACCGTTCACTCCGTTCTCAGTAACCAGTTACCCTTCTACATCTGTTTTTTTCACATTATAAACATGCAAGTACCTGCAGCCTGAAAGATGATATGCAAAAATCTATAGATTATTTTTATTATATCGCTCGTATTATGAATTAGTTTTATAGATTATTCTGTTATATAATTAACACAAACAAACGATTCTATTTAAAATAACCAGGGAGGTTTTTTTCAGATGAAGAATGATTATCCGCATATTTTTTCCCCATTAACCGTTAAAAATATGACTATCAAGAACCGTATTGTTATGATGCCGATGGGCACCAACTACGGTGAACAGAACGGCGAAATGAGTTTTCTTCATATCAATTATTATGAGCAGCGTGCAAAGGGTGGCACAGGTCTCATCATCGTAGAGAACGCAAGCATCGATTCCCCGCAGGGCTCCAACGGAACCACACAGCTGCGCATCGATCATGACAACTATCTGCCACGTCTTTTCAAATTCTGTGAAAATATTCATAGATACGGAACAAAGATTGCGATCCAGATCAACCATGCCGGAGCTTCCGCTGTTTCTTCCAGGATCAACATGCAGCCGGTTTCCGCATCTGACGTTCCATCCAAAGAAGGCGGCGAGATCCCGCGTCCTCTTTCCAAAGACGAGATCCTTCACATCGTAAAAAAATACGGTGAGGCTGCAAAACGTGCACAGACAGCTGGCTTTGACGCGGTAGAGATCCATGCAGGACACTCCTATCTGATCAGTCAGTTCCTCTCCCCGATCACAAACAAGCGTACCGATGAGTTCGGCGGATCTGTTGAGAACCGTACCCGTTTCTGCCGTATGGTCATCGATGAGGTAAGGAAACAGGTAGGACCTTTCTTCCCGATCATGCTCCGTCTCAGTGCGGATGAGCTGATGGAAGGCGGAAATACACTGGAGGATACTCTGGAATACCTGGATTATCTTCAGGAAGAGGTTGATATCTTCGATGTTTCCTGCGGACTTAACGGTTCCATCCAGTACCAGATCGATGCAAATTATCTCCCGGACGGATGGCGTTCCTACATGGCAAAGGCCGTAAGAGAAAAATTCAACAAGCCATGTATCTCCATGGGTAATGTCCGTGACCCGAAGGTTGCTGAGCGTATCCTGGCTGACGGTGATGCAGACCTGATCGGTATGGGCCGTGGTCTGATCGCAGACCCTGCATGGGTAAACAAGGTTGCCACAGGTCATGAGTGTGACCTCCTCAAATGTATCTCCTGTAACGTTGGCTGTGCCGGAAACCGTATCGGTGTAAACCGTCCGATCCGCTGTACTGTAAACCCATCGGTTCTTGAGGGCGATGTATATAAGAAAAAACATGTAAATAAAAACTGCAACGTGGTCGTTATCGGCGGTGGCACTGCCGGACTGGAAGCTGCCTGTACAACCGCAGAGGTTGGATGCAATACCTTCCTTCTGGAAAAAAGCAATGAGCTTGGCGGACTTGCATCTCTGATCTCAAAGATCCCTGCAAAGAACCGTCTTGCTGATTTCCCGCACTATCTCATGCATCGTGCAGAACAGCTTGATAATCTTTACATCTTCAAAAACACAGAAGGAACACCGGAAAACATCCGCAAGTTCCATCCGAATATCATCGTAAGCTCCACCGGCTCCGCTCCGCTTCTGCCTCCGATCGCAGGACTGAAGGATCGTATTGACAACGAGAACCATAATATTTATTCTATTCTTGGTATGATCAGCCACATTAATGATTTTCCGAAGGATCTGGAAGGCAAAAAGGTTGTAGTTGTAGGCGGCGGTGCTGTAGGTCTTGATGTTGTGGAATTCTTTGCTGACAGAAACGCAGACATCTCTATCGTTGAGATGATGGATCAGATCGGACGTGATCTTGACCCGGTAAGCAAAAATGACACAAAGACCATGATGAAAAAACACAATGTACATCAGCTTACAAAAACTGCTCTCCTTGAGGTTAAGGATTCTTCCTTCCTTGTCAGGGGCGACGGTGAGCCTTATGAGCTTCCATTTGAGTACGGCTTCGTATGTCTCGGAATGAGAGCTCAGGGACAGCTTTACCAGAACCTCACAGAGGAATTTTCTTCTGAGGATGTTGAGATCATAAACATCGGCGACAGCCAGAGAGCAAGACGAATCATTGACGGTACCCAGGAAGGACGCAATGTCCTTACCGTTCTTGAGCAGAAGGGATACCTTTAATATTTTTCCGCTATACCCTTTCTGGGAACATTTCAATCCTTCTCCCGGAAAGTGTATATAGATCTGTTACAGTTCACTCGGTGATCCGTAACATAGATTTTCCACGTCTTCCTCCCCCGCAGCCGTCCGGAGAATGTCCGCAACTTCTTCAGATCTATGTGGTGGGAGGTTTAAAAAAGACAAATCTTCATCCAGATTTTACCAATGAGAGGAGTTATTACCATGTCAGAAAGAATCACAGGACATACCGAACTGATTGGTCTTATGGCATATCCGATCCGCCACTCCAGCTCTCCTGCCATGCAGAATGAAGCTTTTGCAAAGCTTGGCTATGATTATGCATATCTTGCATTTGAGGTTGGTGCAGACGAGATCGAGGATGCTGTAAAAGCAATCCGTACTCTGAAAATGAGAGGTTCCAACGTTTCCATGCCGAACAAAACTCTGGTAGGCCAGTACCTTGACGAGCTTTCACCGGCAGCAGAAATGTGCGGCGCTGTAAACACCATCGTTAATGATCATGGTCATCTTACAGGCCATATCACAGACGGTATCGGATTTATGGCAGCACTGAAAGACAATAACATCGACGCTATCGGAAAGAAAATGACCATCGTAGGTGCAGGTGGTGCCGCAACTGCTATCGAGATCCAGGCAGCACTTGACGGTGTAGGCGAGATCGTGATCTTCAACCGCAAAGATGAATTCTGGGGCCGTGCAGTATCTACGGTAGAAAAGATCAACACCAGAACTTCAAGCCATGCTGTTCTCTATGATCTGGCAGATCTTGACCAGCTGAAAAAAGAAATGGCTGACAGTTATATTTTCGTAAATGCGACAGGTGTTGGAATGAAACCACTGGAAGGTCAGTCCGTTGTTCCGGACAAGTCTTACTTCCGCCCGGAGCTTATCGTTGTTGACGTGCCTTACTCCCCTCTTGAAACTGCTATGCGTTCTATGGCAAAGGAAGTTGGCTGCAAGACAATGAACGGCCTTGGCATGATGCTTTTCCAGGGCTCCGCTGCATTTGAACTGTGGACCGGCGAACCGATGCCGATCGAACATATGAAAGAGATTCTTAACATCAGATACGACGACTAAACTGCTATCTGTTCCTGTCGTATCAGAAAGGACCATTATGAAAACAGTTCAGGTAAGAAATATCACACTCGGAGAGGGAAGACCGAAGATCTGTGTCCCGATCGTGGGACAGACAAAGGATGATATCCTCCTTGAGGCAGGGACCTTCGCAAGGATCCCCGTAGACGTTGTGGAATGGCGTGTTGACTGGTTTGAGGACGTTTTTGACACAGACAAGGTTCTGGATGTGGCAAAAGATCTCCAGACCGTTTTAAAGGACACTCCGATTCTCTTCACCTTCCGTACTGCAAAAGAAGGCGGAGAAAAAGCGATCTCCAACGAAGCTTACAAAGCACTCAACATGGCTGTCGCAAAAAGCGGCTATGTAGATCTCATTGATGTAGAAGCCTTCACAGGTGAGGAGATCGTAAAAAGCATGATCCAGGAAGCACACAGCTATGGCGTAAAGGTCATCGCTTCCAACCATGATTTTGACGCAACTCCTGAGAAAGATGAGATCGTGCGCCGTCTTCGCATGATGCAGGACTATGGCGCAGATATCCCGAAAATGGCTGTTATGCCAAGAAACAAACAGGACGTGCTTACACTCTTAAGTGCCACGCTGGAAATGTCCGAGCAGTTCGCCGACCGCCCGATCATTACCATGTCCATGGCAGGTACAGGTGTTGTCAGCCGTCTCGCTGGCGAAACCTTCGGTTCCGCCCTTACCTTCGGTGCAGCTACCAAAGCTTCCGCACCGGGACAGATCAATGTCAACGAGCTTGCACAGGTTCTTGACATTATCCACAAAAGCCTATGATCCTGTAACCTCCCATAAAAAGGATCTACGGTAGATTTTTGTAACAGAACGCGAATTATAAACCAGTTTTTAAACCCAATTGATGTAACAAATTTTTGCAATTTTAATCCCATAATAGCAAATCTATTAAAATAATAATTAAAAACAACAAATCTCATGATCGAGTAGGAGGCGGTGACTAACCGCCGTCCTCTCACACCACCGTGCATACCG
>NZ_JAJCGR010000022.1:0-66912 GCF_020553125.1 Blautia sp. MSK20_18 | reverse complement strand
TTGAGGTTCTTTTTTATTCAATTGGCGCTTTTAATGAATTACAGGAATGCTCCTTTCAAGCATATTCAGCACTTATATATTGCTTCCCAAATATTTTAAAGAAAAGCGTACCACTATTTTAATGATACGCTCATCATTATTAAATCACTTCAAAATGCTTCAATGCATCCTTTATTGCTTCAACCTTCTCTGGAGTTGGATGCTTCCTCGGCTGTTTCAATTTCTCTACCGCATTAGGAGCATCGTACATCGGCAAGCCTAAATCTCTCTTTACCTCTGCAATATATGCGGTATGTACTTTGAAGCCGTATTTAGCTTCTATGTACTCCTTTATCATTTTGTAGGTCACTCGTTCTTTGGGCTTATAGCTTTCCGCTCTTTTAGCAATATTATCAAGTGGAACTTTTCCCTCACCCTCGCCAAACTCAACTTTTACGTTGATATGTCCGTCTGGCTTTTTGTGGGAAAGCAGTACTACCGTCTCCACATGCGGTGTCGTTTTTCACTGCTTTAACAGTACGCGAACCCGCATAGTTACTGAGTTTTTACACCCTTTGACAGGTTGCTAATATCTGCAATCATAAGGTTAAGACATGGCGTACAGACCGTTTGACTTTGTAAACGTGTGGCGGGTACGCCGATATTTTGTAACACTTTTATAATACAAAATTATTCTAAATACTGCTACCATATTTGGTAATATATCAGTACGCCGATTTGTTTTGGGCATTTTTGCGAATGGCATTAACACCCTTTCAATGTTCACTTTTATTGAAACCGATATTTTCCTTTTCCATGTCCTGTTACAAGTACGATTACCTCACTATCAACCAACAGTTTTATTAACTTGGAAGCTCTTGATGGCTTTAATCCAGTAATTTCTTCAACTATCGTTCTTCCGAAACAATTTTCTTTTCCACATTTTGAAAATATTTCTACTGTATGATTTATTGTTTTTTCTGAAATCGTATCTGAGAAAGAAAGTAATTTATTTCGAATGTCCACTTTTGTGCTTTCAATGTCCACTTCTCCACTCTTAATGTCCACTTTTACTCTTTCAATGTCCACTTCTTCTGTATATACTTTTGCCATGGATGCCGTTCTCCTTTATCTGATGTTCCTATTGTAACGCAAAGATAAAGAAAAAGCGAATCAGGCAGACAGGGTATTCGTCATTTTTACTAATAGATGAATACTCTGAAAAACTCAAAAAACTATTAGTTTTTCGGGCTTTTCAGAGTACTTATCCACAAGCCCTGTAAAGGGGCCTGAAAGTACTCCTGAATAAATGAAGGCAGCGGAATTATGAAAAGTGGATAACTCTTTTTCGGGACTTATGATGATTGGAAGATGTTTTTTTATTTTCTCTGTTTTGCACAGGATCTTATAAGATCTTATCCGGTCTGACTTCCTGGATCGGATGGCGTGCAACAATTTCCAGTCCCTGCATGAGATATTGGTACTGCTCTGGGGTGATCTCCAATGCTTCTTCTTTTGTGCGGGGCCAGTTGAATGCACCCAACTCCAGTCTTTTGTATAGAAGCAGGAAGCCGTCGCCTTCCCAGACCAGCCCTTTGATGCGGTCAGTACGTCTTCCGCAGAACAGGAACAGAATATCTTTTTGATACGGATCCAGCTGAAAATTGAACTTGATAATGGATGCAAGCCCCTCCATACCACGTCTCAGATCTGTGTAGCCGGTAGCGAGATAGATCCTGCGGAACCCGGAAGCATCATTCAGCATGAAAGATATCTCCGATACGTGACAGGAGTTCTGCTGAAACGGAATTGGATATCTCTACAGAGACCGGTCCTTTTCGGAGGATGATATCCGGATGGAATCCATTTCTGACAGACTCCTGTTTTATTGGAATGCTGATCTCTGCGAACGAAATCTTTTGTGGGCTGGTTTCATCTGCCGGGTCTGTGATAACCGAAAGGTCCTTTGATGTCGAAGCAGCAAAAGCTTCTTTTCTGAGAATCCTTTGCCAGTAAAAGAATTGTTTGTCTGAGATCCCATTAGCCCGGCACCATTCAGTTTTATTCATACCGCTGTTCAAACATTCATTCATGATCTGGGTCCAATGTTCAATGCGGACCTGACGTGTGATCTTATCCATAAGATCCTCCTTTAAAAAACTTTTAGTTTTACAAAGGGATTATCTCATGGTTTTAGGTGAAAAGCACGGTACTAACTATTTACCGTATACAAAAATCCAGCGATTATACCAAGCGTAAAAACGAAGAAGGCCGCTAGTACTGCGCTAGTGACCTTCATTGTTTATACGCTCTTTTCTTCTTTCACAATATATTCCCTTAAATACTTAAACGGAAACGGAACAACCGTTAACATTCCATACCTTACAAACTCTACTCCCATAAGTGGCAACACTTTCTTAAAAATTAACTTACTGCCTTCTACCGCCTGTATCTCACGCACTACGCTGGCTCTCTCAATTGTGTATTTCATTCCATTACCAATTTCACCAACTGAATATTTTGCATGCGTATCATCATAATCAAAATAATTAATGTCTATATTTCCGGAAAGATACTCGCGTCTCTCTTCTTCTCCACGCAGGTAGGCATATAGCATAATACCGGTATTCTCAAAAACATAGCGCACAACTTCTTTCTTTGTTGTAATTCCTTTGAATAATCCCATTACATTGGCTTTCGTGTATTCTGCATTCACGTCGATATGCGGGATAACTATATCCAATTCTGCGTGTACTTTTATTTTATCTGTTGTATCCATTACTAGACGAAGCCAAGTTACTACGTCTTTTCCTGGAAATCTACCTTCACTAGCTACATTCTTAAGCACATCACCCATCGCAGTATAATCAGGCATAGAATACATATTGGTATCCTTTATAAGATTAATATTACCCTCTGCATCTTTTACTAAACCTATAACACCTCTATAATCATTTTTATTCTCTTCATTCAAACCGAAATAATCCATGTATTTATCATACTCTGTCATGGTAAAAAGATTTCGTTTCAATGCTTCAATTTTAAATGAACCGTCCGGATGAATGGTCATGAAGTAATATGTACCGTCTACAACTACACCAAATAACCAGTCTGCTTTATATCCGTATTGACTCCAATCCACCAATGTAATTTTACCAATAGCAATGTCCTTTTTAATTACAAGCTCTTTCAGAATATTATAAACTGCCGCTGATGATTGGTGTTTAAAATTCTCTACTGTAATATGCTGAACAACATAATCCTCCATGCTTTCTTGATGCGGGTCCACTTCCGAATCTGAATAGAAGGATTTATCATGTATATATCGTACGTTAAGCTTCTTCTTTGATAATCTTTTACCAACGCTGCATTTTGCCTCTGGAATAATTTTATTAATACCATCCGCTACATCCTGCAAATAATCTTCAGAAGTTTCAGTGTGTACAGCATCCACTATATTAATTCCAGAATTCAAAACTTCCTTTTTAACAATATCCTTATATAACTCCAATGACGCACGCTTATATTCCAAAACTTCGTCAATACTATATTGTTTAAATTTAACGCGAATATACTTACCAAATTCATCATGTAAGGCATTCAAAATATCATATAAAACACCCATCTTGGTACATGAAAACGTTTCATAATCCGTAAAGTCAAAGAATGTAATGCTACCCCTTTCACCATCTACGGGTTTTATAATAAAGTTTTCTCTACGGTCTTTATTTTCATTAGATACTCGTTTTAAAGTATTATTGTTATAACTAAACTCATATTGCGGAAAATCCTGTAACTTTCTTTTTTCAAATTTCATTTGCTTTTTAAGTGCCAGTGATGTCAACCTATGTGCTACCAATTTTACACACATATCATCTCCGATTTTCACCTCAAGGCACTGCATACCCCAAATAAAATTCTCCTTATCCTTATTCAACCATGCAGGTCGAAAACATAATAATTTCCCTGACAGATTATTAAAAGATATCATTTCATCAACCGGACTCGTTAGCGCATTCAAAAACAATTGTGTCAACAAATACTCCGGTATACTGCTACTTGTCATAGATTTTATAGACAAACTATCTCCATCCTCTTTTGCATTCAACAAACGTACAAACTCAGCTCTGGAAATAGCGTTTTTAGGAAGCATAACCCAAAAACTCTTTCCGCTTTCAAATTGCAGAGCTGATATCTTTATATCATCAATATCTAGAAAAGTAGCTCCACCTTTTATATATTTATCCGATGTTGTAACATAATAAAAATCATAATCTTTGTCAATGTTGGAATATTCAAACGAAGCCAGGAGTTCATTCGAATAAAGTTTCTTTATACTCATTGCAAATATCCCTCCCGATTTATTTTTGCTATGATTTCTGTTCCTATTTCTTTTCTATCCAACCGATATAAATATGGTATCTCAATAATTCTACCATTATCACTAGACGTAATCTGCATATTGTGATCAAGCATAATATTGATTATTACCGCTCTCTTTCCTCCACACTTATCTAGCTTTTCCAGGACGTTTTTCTTTTCTTCTTCCGCAGATATTAACATGGTTTCTTTCCATAACTTGAAATCAACATACACGCCATTACCTAGGGTATAATCAAACAATTCAAAAAACTCCGGTGGCATTTCCTGCAACGTTACTCCTGCATATTGTTCTAAAATATATTTACCAACAACTTCGCCTAAGGCACCTTTATAAATATTATTAAACATAGGTGGCGTCAATATAAACTCACTAGGAACAAAGCTCGTTGCATATCCATGCTTTTCAAACAATGCTTTCACTCCTGGGATTTGCATAATCTCTTTCAAATGCACCTCATCCTCTGACATCTTTCGTGGAAGACTACCGTCAAACTTGATATTTATATTTTTATTATAGTCTCCTTCTTGCTCATAAGAATAAGCTGTAATTTCTCCCGGCGCACACATATATACAAGCTGATATTGCGAATTCTGTTCTACGTTTTTTCTGCTTAGTGTAGGCCTCATAAGGCATAGCTCACGCAATGCTTTCCAATAATCTATACTATCCTCAGTCCAATTGCGCTTCAGCTCATTTATAATCTGCATTGCCTTCAGTGCTAATGTTCCGGCACGATTTTCCATTACGGCAATATCCGAATTTTCATTTGCCTGACCATTATAATATGTTTTACCCACTTTAACTAATTCTGCAAATTCAGGATTCAACATTCGTTGCTCCACAACAGACAAATCGTAATCTGTTAAAATGGTATTATCCACATAAATATATATATCCGGATTCTTAAGACCAGTTCTACATATTCTTCCTACTGCCTGTATTAATGTTCGAATCGCAAAATTATTTACAGAATCTGTTTTATATGGTTCTCCCTTTTTTCCCGAAAAAGTATATCCACCACTGAAGCATATAAATGCATCTTTAATTACTGCAATCCCATCTTTACGAGAAACTTCGCCTCTTTCCATCAAGAATTCCATCTGATATACAAAACGAATTAAATCTTCAGCTTCAATTCCCTTTTTGCTATCCACATTCACCAGAAGATTCGTCGGCTTCTCAAGATATATGCAATCGAAATCCTTTTCCATATCTCCTCTATCGTAATCATTAACTGCTACAATAGTAGCATTCCCCGGTGCTTTATATTGCAAATTTTGTCCCGCACCAACTGTATTATAGGAAGATATAACAAAGAGTTTTTCTCCCTTTGACAATCTCTGTATAAACTCCGCACGCTTAGCATCATAATCTTCACTATTTATACTGTATAACAAGTCTTTACCTTTTAATCCCTTGATACCATAAAGCTTAATAATAGCGTCTGCGAATTCCTCTAATAATTTAATATCAAAAAGCCCCTTATTCTCCTGCGGCAATTTATTATTAAGACACAAGAAGGATTTAACCGAATCATTTAAGATAAATGCCTTCATTACCTTTACAACACGAATAAAGTTATTCTTTGCATATTCAACGCGCTCAAATGATATTGATAATTTTTCCGCATACTTCTTTATAAGTGCTTCGTTTCCGTTAAATATCTCTGATAATTCAACTCTATCATCCGCATTATAAGAAACTGGCTCCACATGAATATTTACTTTATCATAGTTTGCAACAAAAGTTTGAAATGACTCCTGTAATCTACACCTATCTGCTTCTGGCATCACATAATATTTATCCTGCAACATCCTTTGAAGATATTCTAAGTCATAATTGCCAACAACCGTTTCAAGTGTTGCGGTAGCTGAAATACCTATAATTTGAGCCTTTTCAGACAAGTGAAGTAAAATACGTTCTGGCGAATCCTGAAAATCAAATAATTGAATCTCCGAACGCATACTGTGATTAGGATCATCTATAAAATCATAATAGCGAAATCCCCTATTATAGACAGAGCGGTCAAAATACTTTAACGACATTTTTCCATTGCTGTCTTTTTTATCTTTCTTCGACTTTACCTGGCCTCCCATTACGATAGGCTTCAAATACCTTATCTGTTCTCTTGATAAATGAAACTCTGTCAGCACTGACTCAATTGCATTTTCAAACGTATAATCATCGTCACCCGACCTTTTATCCTCATCCTTATGATGCTTATAATTAAACGAAAGATTTCTAGCTCCGTTCTGAAAATAAGTCAAGCAGCCTTTAACACTGGCAAGCAAACTTAATACGCCACCATCTTTCTCTGTTGGTCTTCTTTTTGTAAAACGCAACCAGTTCTGTTTTGCCTTCATATCGGTATCTATATCAATAAAAGCATTTTCTCCCTCAAATACCGAATGAAACTGTAAGTCATTGAAAATAAAATTACGACTTCTATCGCCCTTACCATCTTCTTCTGTTTTGAAGCTATATTGCATCGCAAAACGGTTATATGTTTCATCAAACACACCACCAAATCCTTCTATAATTTCCATAGGATTTTTCGCGTTTTTTTGTTCATCAAGATATACTTGTTGTAACTTCGATGCAGTAGTAAGCTCTGCCGGAAAATCTCTCGTCTTCAAAGATGCATATACACGATGAAACAGACCTAAATAATCAATATGATTTTCTAAGCCTCTTGTTATGATCTGATTAAGTAACCTGTCTCTTGTTGCATCAAACTCATCTATAAAAATAATTGCATTTTTTGTAATATCATTATTGTAAAAGCTATATGTAGGTTCAATAATAGTAGTGTTTCCCAAGAAAAACTTATCCATTGACATAAAAAATATTCGCTTCGCTCTCGTATATACCGCCGGATACAATTCTCCTATCCAATGATATTCCGGATTATTAGCGATATTCTTTAACTTTTCCTTTGGTGTTCTGAACTGCTTCAGCTCGCTTTCTATCACCTTACGAAAGGCACCTTCCTGCTGCTTACGAATTGCATCCTCTGCGTTCTTGCATAAAACATTTATAATGTCCTTACTGGTTCCTTTTAATTCACGTTTTTTATCTCTGTATTCGTTTAATAGTTTTACTGAACCATGTAAATCCTTAAATTCTTGTTTCATAGTGATTGCTGCTGGAATTTTTCTGGCACGATATAACTCATCCAATTTTTCTACAACCATATCTGCATTAGCTTCTATTCGCAAACAATATTTATCATAATCATCTGCTTTACCGCGCTTTGCAAAATGTTCACGCAACTCCTTATCCGGCAAATTTTTCTTAAGAGTTGTAACAAAAAAAATCTTCTTATCCTTGAATTCCGGCGAATCATAATAGTCGACCATAAACTCAAGTACACTATATGTTTTTCCGAAGCCGGTCGGCATATCTAGCAAGAACAATCCCGTATCCGTTGACTTGCAAAAATTTACAATCGCCTGTTTCATAGTATCCTCCAAGTTTTTCTTAGTATGGTGTGAAGATTAAAGTCCTTCAAAAGCTTTTCTCTTACCTGTGCTGTTGCACCAGTATCTGTAAGTACACTATCCGGAAGAACTACACCAACACGTCCACCTGTTTTTACAATAGACATGATATGCTGTAAGAAGTTAACCTTATTATCGGATGTTTTTACAAACTCAGGTCTATTAGCTGCAACCTCCACACTTCCTTGAGGTCTTGTTCCAAATGGTGGATTCGCTAGTATCACCTTGTACATCTTATCTGATGTATCAATAAGAGAATCCTGATATGCAATAGGGCTCTTGTTTACACCGATATCATGTAAGTAAAGATTCATTGATGCAAGTGTTACTACAAGTGCAGTATTATCTGCTCCAAATAAAGCATGATTCTTAAGGAACTTCTGCTTTTCAATATCCTTGCTCTGTCTCTTCATATGCTCATAAGCTGCAAGCAAGAAACCACCCATACCACACGCAGGATCGGTTGCCCTTACAAAATTGATACAATCACACGATTTCCCCTTTTGTACTCGTGAACGATGAACACTATGTGCATTATGAACGATACGCACAGTGTGCAAGATGTGTGCATAATCGAACGATAGCTTTTGTGCGCACATCGGCAGGTCTCCTTTTCTAGGATTTAGGTATTGCAAACTAGAATTTGTCAGCCTAATTGCTTTTTGATTTCAGCTTTCACTTTATCCAAATCACTGCAAGTCAAGATTGGAATCAGCCGGTTGATTTCGTCAATGCTCCTATCCCACCACTTGAATCTCAGCAGCAATTCAATCAGTTCATCGTCAAAGCGTTTTTGAATTGCTCTTGCAGGATTCCCAACGACCTTCGTATATGGTGGAACATCACTTCCCACAACGCTGTTTGCACCAATGATTGCACCATCTCCAATGTGAACGCCGGGAAGGATTACCGAATTTTGCCCGATCCAAACATCATTTTCGATAACGGTATCTCCTTTTAATGGCAGATCCGTCTTTGCAGGCGGCGACATTTCCCATCCCTCCAAGGTATAGAACGGGAATGTAGAGACGGCGTTCATCTGATGGTTTGCACCGTTCATCACAAACTCAACTCCGGCGGCGATTTGACAGAACTTTCCGATGATGAGTTTGTCATCATTCCACTCGTATAAGTGTGAAACATGACTTTCAAAATCCGAATCGGCAATATAAGTAAAGTCCCCGACAATAATATTCGGATTTGTAATCGTCGGCTTCACATATATTTCTTTATCATACCCTGCAATTGGATGGATTGTATTGGGGTTTGGGTGTTTTCCGTCTTTCATCTTAACTACCTCTTCAAATTCCGATTGAGATTTCACCTGTTTTAAGAGATTTAATAACTGTTATATTTTGTTATTAAATTCTCCGCAAACCCTTGAAAACACTGGATTTGTCGCAGGTGAGCTTTCCCTTATTTTTTCCCTTGTGTTATATCGTCCCATCAGTGTTTATGAACTCTGATAAGGGCAAATACAAGGGCAAAAAAATTATATAAAACAGTATAACATAAAATAAAAGTGACATGGTGGACTGATTGAAATGCTTCTTAATTTTTGCTACTAATGATTGATTAAATGATAAGGAGATGGGATACGATGAGAACAATATTTGCAGAATACAATCCACAACGAAACAGCATTGACATTTATACAAATGTTGGCTATATGCTTCGCATTGACTGCTGGGAAGCCGAAAAGGATTTAAAAACCACACCCGGATCAGACTGTGCATTGACTTCACTTGCAGTCGATGAACCACTTGAATATGCGAGATTATATCTTGAGGGCAATTTACAGATGTGGGTAGGTGCTATCCCTGATACCTTATTCTTTCTACCAGCGTTTCTTTTTTCAGATTACTGCTTAAAACGCAGGAAAGTACAATCTGCAACAGACCGACCAAAAAAATCATAATAAAAATTGGTACGATTGGAACATGATAGATATTCATTCCAAATATTCCATTATGTTTTGCATAGGAAAAAAGTGCATAGCCGAGCGGCAGACCAATGATCAAAGCTACGCATATGGTACCAACCGTAAACATCATTCCCTGTAACTGCAGACATAAATTTAATTGTTTATTTGTCATACCCACAGCCTGTAATACACCATATTCCTGCTTTTTTGTCGTAATATTCATGATTATGGTGTTTGCCATATTCATAAAACCGATGAGTCCTACAACCGCCATAAACAGATAACAGCCAAGCTTCATCATGCGAGCTGTGAATTCTGCAGATTGTAACTGTGCATGATAGGTATCCATTTTTATATGCGAAGTATTAGAAATCAAAGTATTCAGACTCTGTTCCACAGATGCAACATCTTTTTTATCACAGTCCACCCACAGATAGCCATAGGCTGTTCCCCTCGGATTCATGGAACGGTATACACCTTCCGGAATGACAAGATAAGTGTCCGCGCTTACAAAGGATCCTGCAATCTTTCCCTGATAGGTATAGGTTTCACTTCCATTCTCAAAGTCAAATGCAATGGATTCACCCGGAGCATATCCATCTTGTTCCATCCACATCAACCAACCAAAGAAAATTTCACCATTCTTTACCGCCTGATCATAGTCCATAGAGCCAATATCCCCGTCTTGGCGCATAAAATCAAAATCATTTTTACTCACAATATCAGCCGGAAATCTTGTTCCGTTCAGATTTACAGAGACAATCTCTCTCGTCATGACATCTGTCACTCCTGGAATGCTTTTGATTTCTTCAATCATTGAATCATTCAATGGATTATCCGTCAGAATCGTATCCAGATTATTCTCCGGATATCTTTCATCGTACTCAGCAGAATAGTCAAGCTGCAGTTCAAATTGTCCATGATTAACGGAAAGACGTGCTTCATGCTCCGTATCAATATTTCCTACATAATTAGAGATAATCACAAACAATGCGCAGGAAAGCCCCAGTGTGAGGATGGTACCAATGGTTCTTTTTGGATTACCCGTTATATTTGCCATTGCCATAGAAAACACGGTGACATTTTTTCTGCCATTTCGTTTTCCTTTTTTGTGTGTTTCTGCATTTTCTAAATACCGTGTTGCTTCGATAGGTGAAATCCGTGAAACAATTTTCATTGGTTTACGCAGCGCCAAAGCAACGGTAAAAAATGACACGAAAATACATAGAAGCATAACAGGCAGGGAAAACAGTGGCATCTGCTGATTTTGGACTCCCATAGAGCCAGTTCCGGTTGATACAAGTTTTCCCTGTTCTACCAGCCAGTTAAAACCGCATTTTGCAATCAGAAAACCAAGAAGCAATCCAACTGGTATTGAAGAAATTGTCAAAAACATACCCTCTCTGAAGATCAGTTGTTTCATCTGCTTTTTTGTCGCTCCCAGAGCCTTGATTTTTCCATACTCCTGTATCTTGTTGGCAATACCAACCTGAAAAATATTATAAATGACCACAACAGAGAAAAGTACAATTGCAAAAATCAAAACCCCGCATACCGCAATCGTTTCATAACTCGGCTGCAAGACCCATTGCAAATAGAGATCATTGACTATAACGTTTTTTTCTTCGATCCCACAAGCTGCTGCAATCTGCTTTATAACCGAATCAATATTATTCATAGATACATTTGCAGAATCATTTAAAGTAAAATAAATATTATACTGTCTGTCATTCTCTGCGACGTGCTCATCATAAAACTCCTGTGACCCGAAAGCAACATAAGATGCCTCGATGGTATACTTATCCCGATCATATAGGATTCCGCTGACAACAAATTCTTCCGGCTTATATTCTGACTGCATCCCTGCGCGGTAATCCAGTGTAACCGTATCTCCGATCTTTACATCACCATACCCCATTGCACGAAAAAATGCTCTTCCTGCGGCAATTTCCTGCATTTTTTCCGGATACTTTCCTTCCTTCAACTCATATTCTTTATTATAAGGAAGCATTTTTCTTGCAGTCTCATCCATGCAGACAAACCCGCCTTTTTCATTGCCTTTTATGATACCTTCGGTGCACATAGTGCCTGTAGCATCTATTTCCGCACGGCGGTTTACTTCTTTTAACTGCGATCCGTCTGCGGAAACAAACAGACCATAATTGCTTCCATATGATCCTGCCGCCTGACTTTTCTGTAAATGAATTACCCCATTTCCCACAGTACTGATGATAACAAGCAGCATCGTGGTCAGACAGATTGCCATCATGATCAGTATACTTCTTGTCCTGTTCCTTTTGTCATTGCTATATGCAATCCTGCTTATTGTCTTCATCTGAAATCCACCACCTGTCCGTCCTCAATCACCAGAATACGGTCAGCGACCTGTGCAATTTCGTCATCATGGGTAATCATTACAATTGTCTGTCCATATTTTTTTGCTGTCATCTTAAGCAGAGCGATTACCTCATCACTGGTCTTAGAATCAAGATTTCCTGTCGGCTCATCTGCAAATATAATTTCCGGACGATTCACCAGTGCTCTTGCAATTGCTACTCTCTGCTGCTGTCCTCCGGATAACTGATTTGGCAGATTATAAATCCGGTTTTCAATCCCCAGAGTTGCAATAATATCATTTACATACGCTTCATCCACTTTTCTTCCATCCAGCCCCAGTGGCAGTACAATATTTTCCCAGACATTAACAGATGAAACCAGATTAAATGCCTGAAAAACAAATCCGATTTTTCTTCTGCGGAAAACAGCAAGGGCATCTTCCTTCATCCTGTATAAATCTTTCCCTGCTAAAGTAACACTGCCTTTTGTCGGGGTATCAAGCCCTCCAAGCATATGAAGTAATGTACTTTTACCGGAACCTGACTTTCCAACAATTGCGACAAATTCTCCCTGCTCAATCTGAATGTCCACCTGATTGACCGCTTTGACCTGATTCTCACCTGCGCCATAAAACTTACAAAGCTGCTTGGTTTCTAATATCACACTCATGTGTTGCCTCCTTTTCAATTCTGTAAAGCGTACCTTTTCAGCACGCTTTCTTTGCCTGTTTATATATTTGGTCATTTTTCAACCTACATCCAAATTGTATCAGGACAATCTTTCATTTCACTTTCAAAAAACGAGCAGAAATCTTACAGAATTGTAAGATTTCTGCTCACTTAAAATTTAACCAACATATGGTAATTGAATCACAAACGTGCTTCCTTTTTTCTTTTTGCCGGAGGTTACCGTAATCGTACCTGCGTGTTTTTCGATAATTTCTCTCGATAGAAAAAGTCCGATTCCTGTACCACTCTTTTCCATGACCTCCTTGGAACTTCCTCTGTAAAATCGTTGGAAAATTTTGTGATACTCATTCTGCGGAATACCAATTCCCTGATCCTCAATTTCCATTCTTACAAGATCGTTTCTTTTTTGTAACCGGATAAATATTTTTGAACCACACGGACTGTACTTGACCGCATTATCCAGAACGTTGATCACAGCTTCACCAAGCCACCTTTTATCCTGCATAATCGTGCATGTTTCCAGCTCTTTTTCATAGTCAAAAACGAATTCAATTTCTTTCTCATCCGCTTTAGGATAAGTGCGGTTCACAGCAGATATGACAGTATCCATAAGCGGAAGTTTTTTCTTATTAATCTGAATCAGTCTAGTTTCCATCTTGGATATTTCAAGAAGCGACTGCAATAATGTCTCCAGTCCATCCAGAGCACTCCGACAACGGATACGAAACTCCTCCTGTTCTGTGGCACTTAAGTCATTCTGCATCAGCACACTAAAACATGTATCCAAAGCTGCAACCGGTGTCTTTAACTGGTGAGAAATATCAGAAACCATTTCTTTCGTGTTCTCCTTTTCTGCCCTTGCTTCTTCCTTTATCAACTGAATATGATGTCCGATTGCTTCAAGCTGGTCATTCAATTTTTCCAGTTCTGCATGATTTTCCGTTTTCAGTAAATCATCAAATTTATTTTCACGGAATCTGATCAGAATTTCTTCCAACTGGTCTAAAATTTTCTGATGACACGCATCTTCTTTTTTCTTCCAATAAAGTAAAAAAGTCAAAAGAAGCACGCATATCACAATGCTTACAGCACCGGTCACCATAACCTGATGCCGGAATTGCGAATAAAATGCATTCCCTTTATTCCCCCAGTATCCATATTGCTCCAATAATCGCCTTCCCTGTTCGTTAGTTTCAATATCCTTATCCTTAAGCAATTCCGAAACAGCATCCAGCCCGGAAAATTCTTCCTTTGCAGCAATCTCTGTCATAAGATTCATTTTATATTTATAATCTTCATAAAACACATACGTGGTAAAGCAATTTAATATTACAAACACTAATATGACCGGCAATACCAAAGACAAGGCTGATGTGAGTTTCCTGTGATATCTCTTTGTCACTGCCTTACCTCCTGATTCCATATATACCCAAGACCTCTGATATTCTTTATATAGACCGGTGCAGCCGGATTGTCTTCAATTTTCTCACGGAGTCTTCTGATATTGACAGCGATTGTATTTTCATCCACAAAATCCCCTTCCAGATCAAACACATTTTCCAATATTTGTGTTTTTGAAAGAATCTGTTTCGGATTCTGAAGAAAAAAAGTCAGCATTTTCAACTCCGTTTTTGTCAGACTGATTTCACGACTCTTTATCAGGACTTTCATTTCTCCTGCGATAAATACGATATCTCCCGAAATCATCTTTCCGGCTTCCGTTTTCTCCTGTCTGCGGCGGAAATGTGCTTCTATTTTCAAAAGAAGTAACGAAAGACTAAACGGCTTTGTAATATAATCATCTGCCCCTGCTTCATATCCCATGACCTGATCCATCTCCTGATCTAGTGCTGTAAGACAAATAATGTATGTATTATAATTGCATCTCATCCACCTTACAAATTCCAGTCCATTCCCATCCGGAAGATTCACATCACAAATGGTAACATCCACATTATTATCACTTGCAATTCTTTTCGCTTTTTTCACTGATTCTGCTGAAAAAACCTCATATCCGGATTTTTTCAGTGAAAATGTAATTCCACGATTTAAATTTTCATCATCTTCAACCACGAGTATACCTGGCATAGCATCTGACCTCTCTTTATTAACTATTCATCTTAAAATGCTTCAATGCCTCCACAATTGCACTCTCTTTATCTTCTGGACACTGCGGTTGCCTGCTATCTTCATTTTTAGGTAAATTATAATTCTTTCCAACCTCAATTCCGCATTTTCTCTTTACCTGTGAGATATACAGATTGGAAACCTTCATGCCGGCTTTTGTTTCAGTTGGGACAAAAGAACCACAGTCTCCACATGGACTCCCTGCGGAAACATATCAGTAGTAGAAACCCGCACCAGTTCATAATCCTCCGCACACAGCACCTTCAGATCCCTCGCCAGTGTCGCACTGTCACAGCTCACATACACAACCCTCTCCGGCTTCATTTTAAGGATCGTATTCAGAAGTACCTCATCACAGCCCTTCCGTGGCGGGTCTACCACGATAACGTCTGCATAAACGCCATTCTTCTCATACTCTCTCGGCAGCACTTCCTCTGCTTTTCCGACAAAAAACTCTACATTCTCAATGCCATTGAGCTTCGCATTCTCTCTTGCATTGTCAATGGCCTGTGGTACGATCTCCACGCCGCGGACGAATTTTGCTTTCTGGGCCAGGAACAGGGAGATAGTTCCGATTCCGCAGTACAGATCCCAGACAGTTTCATTTCCCGTAAGGCCGGCGTACTCCAGAGCCTTTCCATACAGTTTTTCGGTCTGGATGGGATTGACCTGGAAAAAGGACAGGGGAGAGATCTGATAGGAAATATCTCCGATGCTGTCCGTTATATAGGACTGTCCCCAAAGGAGGCGAAGCTGATCACCCAGGATCACATTGTTCCGTTTTTTATTAACATTGATGGTAATGCTGGTCATTTCCGGAATTTCACAGAGTGATTCCACAAGAGCCTTTTCTGCAGGGATCTTATCTCCGTTTAAGATCAGACAGACCATCATCTCATCTGTATGGAAGCCGTAACGAATCATAATATGACGTACAAGACCTTTTCCCGTGGCCTCATCGTAGGGCTGTACATGATATTTTTCCATGTGTCCGATCACACGGTCCAAAACCTCTTTATTCTGTTTCACTCCCAGAATACATTCTCGGTTATCAATGATGGAGTGGGTTCTTCCTGCATAAAAGCCTGTGATGATCTTTCCGTCTTTATTTTTTCCTACCGGAAACTGTGCCTTGTTTCGATAATGATAGGGGTCTTCCATCCCCATGATCGGTTCCATATCAAGATTCTGAAAACCTCCGATTCTTTCCAGATGTCCACGAACCTTTTTCTCTTTAAATTTCAGCTGCTGCTCGTAGGATAATGCCTGAAGCTGGCATCCTCCGCACTGGCGGGCAATAGAGCAGACAGGTTTCACACGGTATGGAGACGGTGTGATCACCTCCATCAGGCGGCCATAGCCATAGTTCTTTTTTGCCTTGATGATCTTGGCTTTGATCCGGTCTCCGATCACGGCGTCTTTCACAAAAACGGTG
Organism: Blautia sp. MSK20_18; assembly: GCF_020553125.1. Classification (NCBI taxonomy): domain Bacteria; kingdom Bacillati; phylum Bacillota; class Clostridia; order Lachnospirales; family Lachnospiraceae; genus Blautia; species Blautia sp. MSK20_18. Next base: position 50,537 of record NZ_JAJCGR010000022.1, on the reverse strand, counting down.
AAGCCATCGGCTTTCCCGATACCTTCACCGTCAACTCCGCAATCCTCTATATCTAAAGTGAGTATATCGTTTTTACGGAATTCCATGTATTAAATATCTCCTGTTCTTCTTAAATTGGACTCAAAAAGCCGGTTGAAACCAAGCCATTCTTTTTTGCCTTTGTCTGCGTGAAAAATTTCTGTCAGTGTCTCCATCCTTGCATCTGTATTGTCTGCCAGATTCAGGGCAACTGCCTCTGCAAGTGCCGGTTTCTTGGGAGAACCGTACTCAAGCTCACCATGATGTGCAAGAATACAGTGGATCACCTGATTTTCAAGCTTCTCCGGAAAATCCGGGATCTCTTTTGCAAGATCATGCACCATCTGTGCCCCGATCACAATATGTCCAAGAAGCTGTCCCTCATCTGTATAATCATTCATCGGAAAAGCAGAAAGCTCCTTCGTTTTGCCCACATCATGAAGAAGTGCGGTTGTGATCAGAAGATCTCGGTTCAATAGTGGATATGCATTCGCCATATAATCGCAGAGACGGGTCACTCCAAGAGTGTGCTCCATCAGCCCGCCGATAAAGCCATGATGTACGGTCTTCGCTGCAGAATGTCCCTCAAATATCTTCATAAATTCCTGATCTTCCACAAAGAGCTTCTTCAGAAGCTGGGAAAGATAGGGATTCTTCACACTGTTGATAAGCTCTCGTAGCTGGCTCTGCATATCATCCACACTGTTCTCACTGGTAGGAAGATAATCTGCCGGATCATACTCCCCTTCTCCTGCCTTGCGTGCTCTCTTGATATTCAGCTGCATGGCGCCTGCAAAGCTTGTCACATCTCCCATGATCTCAATGTAATCAAGAGTATCAAACTCATCAATTCCCAGAGAATTGGGATCCCAGATCTTACCATCGATCACACCTGTTTTATCCTGAAGGATCAGATTCTCATAGGGCTTGCCATTCTTCGTTGTAGCTGCCTGTTTCTGTTTGCAGAGATAGATCCCGTTTACTCTGTCTCCCTCATGTAATTCATTTAAAAAACGCATAAAATTCTTGCCTTTCTGTTCTTTTTACTTTCAAAGCAGACATACTCACGAACACATCCGCTTCACACTTTGCATTCATAGCCAGACTTTCTTTATGATCTTTGGCCGCATCCCGGTCCGGGCTTTCTGGCATTTTTGCACAGTTTCCACTTACTTCCGGGCTTTATTCAGTATCATAACACATTTTACTTTCCTTTGCTATGGAAATCATGTAAAATAGGAAACGAAGTGTTTTTTTGCATATCCTGTGTTACGCAGAAAAACACGGAATCAACAGAAGTAACAAAAAGGAGTAACTACAGCAACAATGAACAAAAAAGCATACAAAGCACTTGAATACTATAAAATCATAGATCTGCTCACAGACAAGGCCTCCTCCCCCATGGGAAAGGATCTCTGTCGGAAGCTTACCCCTTCCACAGACATTGAAGAGATCCGGTCCATGCAGCTGCAGACACACGATGCCCTTGCACGCCTGTTCAAAAAAGGCGGCATTTCCTTCGGCAGTGTCAAGGACATCCGTGGCACATTAAAACGTCTTACTGTTGGCAGCGCCCTGAATGCACCGGAGCTGCTTTCTGTCTGCAGTCTTCTTGAGAATACCGGTCGTGTAAAGGCCTATTCCAGAAGTGACCGTGATGACGGAATGACCGATTCCCTTGACGGAATGTTTGCGGCACTGGAACCTCTGACACCACTCAGCACAGAGATCCGCCGCTGTATCCTTTCCGAGGATGAGATCAGTGACGATGCCAGCAGCACGCTTCGCCAGATCCGCCGCAGCATCAAGGCCACCAATGACCGGATACACACCCAGCTTTCTTCTCTGGTTGCAGGAAGTGCCAGGAATTATCTTCAGGATTCCGTTATCACCATGCGCGACGGCCGCTACTGTATCCCGGTAAAGGCTGAATATAAAGGCCAGGTTCCCGGTATGATTCACGACCAGTCCGCCACAGGTTCCACTCTTTTCATTGAGCCCATGGCTGTTGTCAAGCTGAACAACGATATCCGCGAGCTGGAGCTGAAAGAGCAGAAAGAGATCGAAGTGATCCTTGCATCCTTAAGCCAGCAGGTAGCTGCTGAGCTGGAGGCTATTCACGCAGATCTTTCCATCATGGTACAGCTGGACTTTATTTTTGCCCGTGCCGCACTTGCCATGGACATGAACGCCAGTGAACCTGTTTTCAACACAGAAGGCCGGATCCGGCTTCGCCAGGCCCGTCATCCACTGATCGATAAGAAAAAAGCCGTTCCTATTGACATCCGTCTCGGGGATGATTTTGACCTCCTGGTTGTCACCGGACCAAACACCGGTGGTAAAACTGTTTCTCTGAAAACCGTAGGTCTTCTTACCATGATGGGACAGTCGGGTCTCCATATCCCGGCGCTGGATCGTTCCGAACTTGCACTTTTCCGCGAGGTTTATGCTGATATCGGAGATGAGCAGAGCATTGAACAGTCCTTAAGTACCTTCTCCTCTCATATGACAAACGTGGTTTCCTTCCTGAAATCCGCAGATCAGGATTCCCTGGTCCTCTTCGATGAGCTTGGTGCAGGTACGGACCCTACCGAGGGTGCCGCTCTTGCCATTGCGATCCTGTCACATCTTCACGAGCAGGGTATCCGTACCATGGCAACCACCCATTACAGCGAACTGAAGATCTATGCCCTCTCCACTCCAGGTGTGGAAAATGCCTGCTGTGAATTCGATGTGGAAACCTTACGTCCGACCTACCGCCTTCTGATCGGTGTTCCGGGAAAAAGTAACGCATTTGCCATTTCTTCCAAGCTGGGGCTTCCGGATTTCATCATCGACAAAGCAAAGGAACAGATCAGCGAGCAGGATGAATCTTTTGAAGATGTTCTGACATCCCTGGAGCAGAGCCGCGTCACCATCGAAAACGAGCGTGCTGAAATTGCCCGTTACAAAGAACAGGTAGAAGAGCTGAAAAAATCCCTTCAGGAAAAAGAAGAAAAACTGGATGAACGTAAAGAGCGGATTCTCAGAGAAGCCAATGAACAGGCACATGCGATTCTCCGCGATACCAAGGAATACGCAGATCAGACCATGAAGCTTTTCCATAAATTCCAGAAGGATCACGTAGATACCGCTTCCGTGGAAAAAGAGCGCCAGAACCTGAAAAAACGTATGTCAAAAGCCGAAAATGGAATGTCTTCCAGGCAGCAGAAGCAAAAGCCAAAGAAACAGCTGAAGCCATCCGATCTTTCTCTTGGCGATACCGTAAAGGTGCTCAGCCTGAATCTCAAGGGAACAGTTTCCAGTCATCCGGATTCCAGAGGATATCTCTTTGTGCAGATGGGTATCATCCGTTCCAAGGTTCATATCTCCGATCTGGAGCTTGTGGACGAGCCGGTGATCACCACTCCGTCCATGCAGCGTACCGGCGCCGGAAAGATCCGTATGTCCAAGGCAGCCAGCATTTCCACAGAGATCAATCTTCTGGGGAAAACCGTAGATGAGGCAGTTGCAGAGCTGGATAAATATCTGGATGACGCCTATATCGCACACATGAAATCCGTCCGTATCGTTCACGGAAAAGGTACCGGTGCCCTCCGCAAAGGTGTCCACAATTACCTGAAGCGCCAAAAGCACGTAGCTTCTTTCCGTCTCGGCGAATTCGGAGAAGGCGATGCCGGCGTGACCATTGTAGAATTCAAGAAATAAAAAGGAGCTGAAGCCATGGCTATAAAACAGAAAATCCTCATTGTTGACGATGACAACAACATTGCAGAGCTGGTTGCTCTCTATCTCACAAAAGAATGCTTTGAGACTAAGATCGTAAATGACGGCGAGGAAGCCCTGAAGCAGTTCCATATTTTTCACCCGGATCTGATCCTTCTGGATCTCATGCTTCCGGGCATTGACGGATACCAGGTATGCCGTGAGATCCGTCACACCTCCGATGTACCGATCATTATGCTTTCCGCCAAGGGAGAAACCTTTGACAAAGTCCTGGGACTGGAACTTGGAGCGGATGATTACATCATCAAGCCTTTTGACTCCAAAGAGCTGGTGGCACGTGTCCGTGCGGTACTGCGCAGATTTCATGTAAAATCTCCGTCTGCCGCACCAAAGGAAAAATGTGTTTCCTATCCGGATCTGGTGATCAACCTGACCAACTATTCTGTAACTTATATGGGACACCAGATCGATATGCCGCCAAAGGAGCTGGAGCTTCTCTATTTCCTGGCAGCTTCTCCCAATCAGGTTTTCACAAGAGAACAGCTTCTGGATCACATCTGGGGCTATGAATACATTGGCGATACCAGAACCGTAGACGTTCACATCAAACGTCTCCGTGAGAAGATCAAGGATAACCCAAACTGGGCTCTTTCCACAGTCTGGGGGATCGGTTACAAATTTGAGGTAAAGGATTCATGAAACAGCATCTTTATACTAAACTGCTGATCCTGTACTTTATGCTGGGCGGAATCTGCTTTCTGCTGCTTTCCTCCGGTGGCTCCTACCTGGTAGAAAAAAGGCTGGAGCGCTCTACCGGAGAGTCCCTTTACCGCACTGCCAGCCAACTGGTTTCCAAAAATGAACTTCGTCAGGCTGTAAAAAACCCCAAAAACGAATCCCTCACCCTGGCTCTTTCCTCTGCAGCAGCCTTTCAAAATGCAGATTTCTGGGTTATGGATACAGATGGGAACGTTCTGATAAACACAAACCAGCAGTCCTCTGATTCCGGTGATATCACCGTCAGGAACTTCCGACCGGAAGATTACGAAGATACCTGCTATTCCTCCGGTACGTTTTACGGGACATTAAAAACCACACAGCTAAGCACAGTCGTTCCCATAAAAGATACGGATCTGGTGACTGGTTATCTGGTGATCCACTACCCTATGAAAAACCTCTACGAAAGCCGCAGCAATATCGTAGAGGTTATGGTCCTGATCTTTATTGTGATCTATGCACTGTTTTTCAGTTTTCTTCTGATCTATTTTTACAGGGTCCACAAACCTCTGAAAGAAATCTTAAAGGGTGCCCTGGAATTTGCCAACGGAAATCTTACCTACACGATCCCCGTAGATTCTGAAGATGAGATGGGATATCTTTCCCACTCCCTGAATTACATGGCAGACAAGCTAAACAAAAACGGAGAGTATCAACGACAATTCATTTCCAATGTGTCCCATGATTTCCGCTCGCCTCTGACCTCCATCAAAGGCTATGTGGAAGCCATGCTGGACGGTACCATCCCACCGGAAATGCAGGAACGTTATCTGAAAGTCATTGCTTTTGAATCCACCCGTCTGGAGAAGCTTACCCGAAGTCTCCTTACCTTAAACGAACTGGATGTCAAAAAGCGTATGATGCATATGCGGCGTTTTGATATCAATGAAACGATCCGTACCACAGCCGCCACCTTTGAGGGAACCTGTTCGGAACGAAACATCCGTCTGGAGCTCCTCCTTGCGGGAAAAGAGCTTTTTGTCCGTGCAGATATGGAACAGATCCAGCAGGTACTGTACAATTTATTGGACAATGCAGTAAAATTCAGCAACGACAATTCTTCTATCACACTGGAAACCACAGTCAATCATGGCAAGGTTTTTGTCTCAGTCAAAGACCATGGAAGCGGAATTCCAAAGGAAAGTCTTTCCAGGATCTGGGACCGTTTCTATAAGATCGATGTCTCCCGTGGAAAAGACCGCAAGGGTACCGGGCTTGGCCTTGCCATTGTAAAAGAGATCATCAACGCTCATAAGCAGAATATCAATGTGATCAGCACCGTAGGTGTTGGAACAGAATTTATCTTTACACTGGAAAAAGCAAAATAAAACATCAAAAAACCTCTGATCCGGAAGGCTGTAAAAGAAATATCTCTCAATATCTCCTACAGTATTTCCGGATCAGCGGTTTTTATTTACTCTTTGCAGGCTTATTTCCAATCGTAATTTCTCAGGTGGCCTTCCAGATTCATATGCGTAAAATTATGCTGTCGCAGCGCCTCATAAAGCACAATGGCAACTGAATTGCTTAAATTCAGGGAACGGATATCTCCGATCATCGGGATTCGCACGCAGGTTTCCTGATTGTTTACCAAGATATCCTCCGGGATTCCCGCACTCTCCTTGCCAAACATAATGAAACAGTCATCCTCATACTGCACATCTGTATAAGTCTGAGGTGCCTTGGTGGTTGCGTAATAAATCTTTGCTCCCGGATTCTTTTTGAGAAAATCCTCATAGTCTAGATATCTGGTCACATCCAGATGTTCCCAATAATCCATACCTGCACGCTTGATGGCCTTTTCATTCAGGCGAAAACCAAGCGGTTCGATCAGATGCAGCCTGGTTCCTGTTGCCACACAGGTTCTTCCGATATTTCCTGTATTTGCCGGAATTTCCGGCTCATGGAGCACAATATTCAAAACTCCCATTTATTTTTTTCCTCTTTTCTACATAGCATTAAATATACAAAATATGCATTCGCAATCCGCTTCGCTGCTTGCTCATGAGATCAAAAAGCCAAGCTTTTTGGTCTCATCTTCTGCCGGGCGTTCCAGATATCTGGCATTTCCGCCGCTGTAAAGAAGCCTGTTATTTCCGGAATCGGTCTGCCCGATCACTGCTGCCATGATCCCCTCTCGCCGCAACTGCTGCACAAACGCATCACCGCCATGGATTCCCATAAGAATACTTCCGCCGGAAAGCAGCTTGTACGGATTCACATCAAGGATCTCACAGATCTCTATGGTTTCCTGTCGGATGGGCACACTTCGAAGATCTGCACTAAGACCTACTCCGGATGCCTCCGCCATTTTCCAGAGGGCAGCAAGAAAGCCGCCTTCTCCCATCCGATATCGGGCACTGGCTCCGGATTCTTCCGCCATTTTCCAAATTTTATCATTCTCTGTTCCTGTTCCGTAAACCTCAGGAAGCTTTACAGCATCCTCGAGAAACCGTTCTGCAAAAAACTCCCGCAGCCTGTCATGATAATTCTTTGTGATCCATGCAGTTCCTTCTGCTGCCACAGGGCCTGCCACGATCAGCTCGTCTCCCGGCATAAGCCGTCCGTCTATCTCTGCCTGAAGCGCCTCCAGTGCTTTTTTTCCAAGTTTCATAACTGCCGCCTTAATAAATGATCAGCGAAAGCACAGTCGGAACTACCATTGCCAGTACCAGAATAACTGCGATGATCGCTGTGATCACTTTTCTTTTTTTCGGATCAAACATTCCCATAATTATCATTCACCTCATCTGTAATATCCGTTAATTGCGCATTGTTGGTCAAAGGATCCCTGTCTGTATAATCAAAAAGAAGCTTCTTTCCATCCCGGAACACCTCGATATGGGCGGTTTTCGGGATTTTTTTCGCTTTCCGGTAATCCCAGATCAGCCGCTCATACGGCTTCTGGTCTGAAGCAAAGGATGGCCTGCTCTTTAAATTCTCTCGAAGATAAAGATCCAGGAGCATTACATCGGAAAGTGCTTCCGACGGGATCTCTTTCTGTTCTCCGGCAAACTCCATAAGGATCTCATAGCGCCTCATCCTGGAATGAGAGATCTCCGAGTATCCTTTTTTCTCATAAAATCTGCCAAGTGCCTCATACATCCGGAAAGGATCGTCAAAATACTTCTCCAGAAATACAAGGGTATTTTTGAACTGCCCACTATTATAATACACTTCCACCATACTTTCCACCATTTTCAGCCTTAAAATCTCCCCGTAGGTCAGCCAGGCTGTGGAAAGTACCTCATAGGGTTCCCGATCCTTGTAAAGAATCTGATATTCCCCTGTCATTTCCATCATGTGTGAGCCCTTCAGCACCTTCAGAAAACCAAGCTGAAACTGTTCCGGACGCAGTGCGTAAACATCGCAGAAGGACTTGTGGAAGCTGTCGTATCCCTCATAGGGAAGTCCTGCGATCAGATCCAGATGCTGGTGGATATTTCCAAAGCTGTGGATCTGCTCTACAATCCCTTTCAGCTTTTCAAAATCCATGGTTCTACGAATGGCTTTGATGGTCTGAGGATTGGTGGACTGTACACCAATCTCCAGCTGGATCAGGCCCGGACGCATGGTTTTCATCAGCGCCAGCTCCTCCGCACGGAGAAGATCTGCTGAAATCTCAAAATGAAAATTGGTGATCCCGTTATCATTCTCCGTAATATACCTCCAGATCTCCATGGCATGGTCATGCTTGCAGTTGAAGGTACGATCCACAAATTTGACCTGAGGAACTTTATTATCAATAAAAAACTGCAATTCCTTTTTTACAAGCTCAATATCACGGAACCGAAGCTTCTTATCTATGGAAGAAAGGCAGTAGCTGCAGGAAAAGGGGCATCCCCTGCTGCTCTCATAATAAATAATGCGGTTTTTAAACTCTGTAAGATTGCTGTATGCAAACGGAACTTTACTTAAATCCATCAATTCCCGCCAGCCCGTGTGTACAATATCCCTGCCTTTGTTTTCATCACGAAAAGCTACTCCGCGGATCCCGCTCAAAGTTTCCTGTTTTCTTTCTATATAATAACCTGCCAGTTCATGGAAGGTTTCCTCTCCTTCTCCCACCATCACTCCAAAAAACGCAGGATTCTTTTTCAGAAATTCCACCGCATCGTAGGATACCTCCGGGCCTCCTGCCCAAAACTCCACCTGTGGAAGGATTTTCTTAAGATCCGGCACCAGCTCCCTGACAAAGGAAATATTCCAGATATAGCAGGAAAAGCAGACCACATCCGGCTGCTCCAGATAAATATCTTTTAAAATGTCATCCCTGATCTGATTGATCGTATACTCTTTGACCACAACCCTGGAGCTGTATTCTCCGGAACAGGATTTCAGGTTATATACCGCAAGATTGGAATGGATATATTTTGCATTGCATGCTGCAAGTAAGATTTTCAAATTTTATATTCTCCTAACTTCTGTCGGATAATTTCTTTCCCCGGCAGTTTTCATTATTTCTCTGTTGATCCTTTTCGCTTTATGATTATAACGTTCCCGCCACCGGATGTAAATAGAAAAACAGGGGTTACTGTTCACTGGTAATATTCCGCGAGGTGTTTTTTGTGAGCGAAGGTCACAGAAAACCCGAGACATACCGCGCGAATTTATGCGATCAGCATAAATTCTGTGCATCGCGAAGCGTGTTGCTGAGAACGGAGTGAACAGTAACAAACAGGGATTTCCCTCCTGCCGCAAAAATGCCGTTTTTGTTGTATTTCCATCCAAACAGCGTTAAAATGAGTACTATATATTTTTATAAAGGAGTAATCTTTTTATGGATCGAAACAGCTGTCTGAATTATTTTCAGGCGTTTCCCTTCTGGGAACATATGACGGAAGAAGATCGGAATTTTCTTCTTGATAACATTCGCGAGCTTCATTACCCGGCAGGTGCTGCCATACAGTCTGAAGAGCGCCAGTGCCTGGGAACTCTTTTTCTTCTGAAGGGAGTTCTCCGTGTTTATCTACTGTCCGCTCAGGGAAAAGAAGCAACCCTTTACCGTTTAAGGGACAGTGACATCTGCACTCTTTCCGCCTCCTGCATGCTTTCTGCCATTACATTTGATGTACAGATCGATGCAGAAACAGACTGTGATCTGCTTCTGCTTCCGGCAGTTCCTTTTTCCCGGCTGATGAAAAACAATATCTATCTGGAAAATTTCATCTACAAACGGACAACTGAACATTTCTCAGATGTGATCGCAGGAATCGAACGGACATTTTTTATGACCCTGACTCAGAGAATCGCAGCCTTTCTTCTGGATGAAGCTGCAGATACCGGTTCCGATGAGCTCGCTCTCACACAGGAAGCCATCGCCCGCTCCATCGGAAGTGCCAGAGAAGCTGTCAGCCGCAGCCTTAAAAAAATGAATAAAGACGGCTCTATCCAGATCTCACGGGGATCGATCCGCATTCTGGATAAAAGACGTCTTTATGAAATGATGAATACTTTTTAATTTGAAGATGTTTTAGGTGCCGGCTGCAGGATCCACCAGAACAGCATCGGCATAATAGTCATTACCGGCCACATATAACGGATCATCCCATTTACAGGAGACACAAGACATATCAGTATATTCAGCACCGGTATGGCAAAGATCAGGAGTTTTTTCCATTGCTTCTTCACCAGAAGATATCCCATCAGCAACAGAGTAAGCCAGGTATACGTTCCTGCACTTAAAATAAGTCCCAGGCCAGGTGCGCGCATCCATAATTCATCATAAAGCCGGAATATATACTGGATTTTTTTTGGCCCAACATAACTGACATCGATCCCGGATTTCTTCTGATACAGTTTATCTATGTAGAACCGGTACACGCCCTGCTGTCCTCTTCCCATATGGAACGGATCATTATAGCTGTAGGTGTTATTCAATGTCGCCTGGACATATACTCCCGGATGACGACAGAACATGGCAAACCAGGCTTTAAAATAATCTTTCATGTATCCATCCAATTTAGGATCATTATCATCATCTCTGAACCTGAATGTAATTTTCACAGGATCCGACAGTTCCGGATTATACTTCTCGGCAAGAACATCATAATCCAGGATCCTGTTGATCGCTTTCTTCTCACTTGCGGTTACATCATCCGGATATTCTCTCAGATATCGGGCAGTCTGCTGAAACGGTACCGAAAGCATTTCACATCGGGATCCAGGTGCCACGCCAAGGGCAGGTGCTGCCCCCTTTTCTACGCCCAGATAACAGGCAAAAACACAGACAGCTACAATAAATGCATATTTCCTCGCGCCCTTTACCAGGAAGAAAAACAAAAGGATCAAAGAAGGCAGGACCAGATGAATGCCATTATTTCGGGTAAGACAAACACTGATTCCCAGAAGAAATAAATATACTGCCTTTCTCTTGGAAAAGGAATGACAAATATCTATATACACTGCAAAATACAAAGTAATGACTGCCGTATATAATCCATCTTTGATCACTGCCTGGGCATAGCTTCCAAATATGGGAACAAATGCAAACAGCAGAACAGTACCAAAAAGTATCCATTTTGGAGCCTTCCATCTGTACAGATAGCGGACTACCGCACTGTAACACCAGATTTCCACAGAAGTAAACACAATGACGATCAAAAATACTCCAAAATTATAACACCAGATAGTTTTTCCAAGTGTCAGCAGTCCACCCATGATCATCGTCAGGACCCATGGATGATGATTGTCCAGCGGCATAGCTCCCAAAAATACATCCAGCTGCCGAAATCCATCTGCCGGGATCGAACCTGGGAGAAATGCCAGGATAAACGGTGTCCATCCAATGATCATAGATATCTTTGCCAGGCGGAACCACATTACTTCTTCCTCTCTGGCCGGGATACGCCCGCAGGCCTTTCGGAAGAACTCCATCTCAGGAATCCTCCAGAAATAAGTGATTCCCATATCACAGATAATATAAAATCCTATAAAGCATCCGGCTGAGATCAGGATCTGTTTCTTTGCGCCAAACAGAAAATCCCAGTTTCCATTTGTAAAATAAGAAGTTCCAAGAAGCATTCCCGCCGAAAAGATCACTGCCAAAACATGTGCCTGCCAGTTTCTGTATTTCCGGTAGCCCTCCCATCCTTTCACGTATAAAATAAGAAGCAGGATCCATGCAAGCAAGCCCGTGCATCCCAATCCATTATAAACATCGCTCATTTTTTCTACAGAAGTATTTCCATCCATTGGAAGGCCCGTAAAAGAAAAGGCCAGCGCTGTGATCATTGCCGCGATCACAGGCACTGCATTCTTTTTTATTATTTTCTCATCCATATTTTGATTAACCCTTGTCTAAATTTTCAGTAAGCCAACAATGCTCTGGAAACCGTTTCGGTTCCCAGAGCTGTATCTGTTTTTTCTGTTTTCTGTTTTGGTTACTGAAGCGCTGCCTCAAGCTCTGTCTTTGATGTCAGTCCCACAAAACGTGCGGTCTCTTTTCCTTCTTTGAATACCAGCAGTGTGGGGATACTCATGATCTTGTACTGCTGTGCCAGTGATGGCTCTTTGTCTACGTCAACCTTTCCAACCTCATATCCGGCTTCTGCAAGCTCTTCCACGACCGGAGCCTGACGTCTGCATGGTCCGCACCAGGTTGCCCAAAAATCTACCAGTACCGGCTTTTCTGCCTTTAATACCTCAGTTTCAAAATTGTCTGTTGTAAAAACTTTTGCCATGATAAAATTCCTCCTTGATCCTGTATTTATTTTTAGTATCAGCTTATGCTTACGCCTTCAGAAGCTTCCGCACATACTGACAGGCGGAAAGTCCTGCCTGGGCACCGTCATGAACAGCTTTTGCCACCTGGAGAAGTCCACCGGTGCAATCACCTGCTGCATACAGTCCCGGAACTGTAGTCTCCATCTCTTCATTGACCCGGATATTTCCTTTTTCATTCAGTTCCGCTCCGATCTGGCGGGCCATCTCCGAGCTTCCGGCTGTACCAAGTGCTACAAAGACTCCCTCTGCCGGCACAAAAGAATCTGCTCCGGTACCTGCTTCCTGCATGGACACATCACTTTTCAGGCGGATGCCGGAAACACGCTCATCCCCTTCGATCGCCTGGATCTTCATGGTGTTAACCGGAAGCGGATTTTCTCTTGAAAATTCCGGTTTCTTTCCATCTGTAAAGATCGTCACACGGGAAGCGGTATGAGAAAGTTCTTCCGCCTCGTGAAGAGCAAAATCACTGTTTCCAAGCACTGCCACTTCTTTTCCTCTGTAAAAAAATGCGTCACATACTGCGCAGTAGCTGACACCTTTTCCCTCAAATTCCTTTACTCCCGGAATCCTGGCAGAAGCTCTCCTGCTTCCGGTTGCCAGGATCACGCTGCGTGCCTCAAAATCTCCTGCGGTAGTTTTCACCTCAAAAGTATCAAAACCACCCATTCCCACAACCTGGGCATCCAGGATCCGTACTCCAAGTGCTCTTGCCTGGGCAAGACCTCTTTCGAAAAGCTCTCTGCCGGACAGCGGCTGTTCCAGTCCGTAATAGTTCTCGATCTTCTCCGCTTTTTCCAGTGAACCGATCCCTGTATTTATGATCAGCGGATCCATATTTCCTCTTGCCGCATAAAGTGCTGCCGAGATCCCGGCCGGACCTGCTCCTATGATAATGATATTCTCCATTTCAGACACCTGCTTTCTTCTTCGTTTGGATCTGTTCTATAATATACGCTTCGCATTGGTCTGTTTCTGTGATCAGGTCACTTTTCCTTCACAGAAGTCATTATACCACATTCCCCCAAAATTACACCTTTTTTTCAATAGCTTTTATTTGCGTCTGTTTCTCTTCTATGCTATTATTATAACGACTTTAAACCAATTAAATGAATCAAGATGATACCCCTGCGGGATCATAAATATCTGCTTGACCTGTAAGGAAACGGATTCCTTATATTTATCAATAGATCATGAATCATAAAAAGGAGCCTAATCTCTATGAGAAATTTTGAATATTTTACCCCTACCCGGGTTATTTTCGGAAAAGATACACACCTTAAGATCGGCACTGTTCTAAAAGAGCAGAACTGCAACAAAGTACTGATCCATTATGGCAGCCACAGTGCAGTAAGCTCCGGTCTGATCGATGAGATCCGATCTTCTCTGGATGAATCTGGAATTTCCTATGTCACTCTTGGCGGTGTGGTTCCCAATCCCCGTCTCTCCAAGGTACGTGAGGGTATTGAGCTTTGCCGCAAAGAACAGGTTGATTTTCTTTTGGCTGTTGGCGGTGGCAGCGTTATTGATTCCTGCAAGGCCATCGGCTATGGACTTGCCAATCCGGATACAGATGTATGGAACTTTTTTCTCCGCACCGAAACCCCAAAAGCCTGTCTTCCTGTAGGCGTTATCCTGACGATCGCAGCTTCCGGAAGTGAAATGAGCGGATCCTGTGTGATCACCAATGAAGAGGGCTGGCTGAAACGGAGTAGTGCCCGCAACGATCTGTGCCGCCCACGTTTTGCTATTTTAAATCCCCGCCTCACCTATACCCTGCCGCAATATCAGACCGAAAGCGGCTGTGTGGATATCCTGATGCATACTATGGAACGGTACTTTGTAAATATCGAAACCATGGAGATCACCGACAGTATCAGCGAATCTCTGATGCAGACCGTGATCTATAACTCCCGGATCCTGATGAAGGAGACGGATAATTATACTGCACGGGCAGAGATCATGTGGGCCGGCAGTCTTTCCCACAATGGACTTACCGGCTGCGGAACCGGCAGTGGTGACTGGGCCTGTCACCAGCTGGAGCATGAACTGGGCGGCACCTACGATGTGGCTCACGGAGCCGGTCTTGCCGCTTTGTGGGGAAGCTGGGCACGTTACGTTTATGATGCAAATCCGGAACGCTTTGCCCAGTTTGCAGTCAATATCTTTGACATTCCCTGCAGTATCGACTTCAACAAAACTGCTCTTGCCGGCATAGAAGCCATGGAAGATTATTTCCGTTCCATCCAGATGCCTACCAGCCTTCATGAGCTTGGTCTTGATCTTACAGAAAAGGAGATCCATGATCTAGCGTTTAAATGCAGCTTTGAAGACACCCGTACCATCGGTGTGTTCAAACAGCTGAACATGAAAGATATGGAAAAAATCTATCTTGCTGCCAGATAAATCTGTAGCCATAATATTGTAGATGTTTTTTTGAAAATCAGATTTTTCAGAAAAACATCTGCTTTTTTTATTTTTTCCTTGCATTCTCTACATAAATGTGTTAAAGTAACAAAGTACTCGAAAGAGACATGCCCAGATAGCTCAGTTGGTAGAGCAGAGGACTGAAAATCCTCGTGTCGCTGGTTCGATTCCGGCTCTGGGCATTATTTTTTTACTCTGATCGCAGAATAGCCTCTGCTGGTCAGAGTTTTTTTATACAAAAAACTGCTGCAAATCCCTTGTGGAATCTACAGCAGTCTTTTTCTGATCACTGAAGCAAATAAACTTCTGTATAAAACACGCCCTTCTGCTCTGCTTCGGAGTGTGTTGCCACATATACATCAATGCAATTGGTCCGGATCGCTCCTCCACAGTCCTCTGCAACATAAACCTGTCCATTGATCACTACTTTGGAACCGTATGGGATCTGACTCGGATCCACTGCGATCGTACGGTTGGTAGTGGCCGTTACTCCTGTGGAAGTAATTCCATTCGCCCATGGTCCGCAGCAGATGCTACACGGACAATAATGCGTGATCCGGAATGTTCCCAGTGGTTTTAGTGTCGCGTCCGAAGATACTGATACCGGCGTTCCGATCTGTACGCCAGCTGCGGTACTTCCGGATCCACCTGTGGAAGTTACACCATCCACCGCATCCGCAAAAACGCCCTCCCCGGAACTCTTGGTAAGGGATCCTGCTTTTGTATTCTTTTCCTGCTCTGCCTTGGCCACTTCCGTAGCCTGATAACCTTCCAGACAGCTGGTCGGAATATAGCCGACGTGATCTGAACCACTGTCATCTGTGTAAACGATCCTGCTCCAGATAGCATCTACCGTACCTGTTCTTTTCAGCTCATCATCCTGAAGGACCTCTCCTACAACCTCTCCGTCCTTCTTGCCGGGATAATCCAGGATATCACTGTCCTGTGCCGCTGTAACTGTATCCGTAAATTTATTTACGATCTCCGTATCACTGAGCACGCTATCCGAAACATAACCGATGATCTTGTCCTCACCTTTCTTTTGGAAGGTCACCTTGCTCCAGCCATTGTCACAGACTGCAACTCTTTCAAGTTTCGTTCCCAAGATCACAGAACGCAGTTCTGTACCACTGTCTCCCGGATTGGACCGGATTTCCGTATTTTTCGCTGTAACATAAAGCGTATCACTCTTCGCCAGAGCATTTACTGTATTTCCCGCCCCATCATCGATCTGAAACTGCTGAGGTGTTTTTTTCTCCTTTGTATATGTATCCAATGTTGCTTCATATCCCAGTACCTCTGCTGATACGGATGCAGGGAAAAGCATAGAAGCACATAAAATAACTGCCAGAAGCTTTTTTCGCATGAAATCTTGCCTCCTTTATTCCGGCATTCTACGGTTTGTCCCGACTATCATAGCATATCAGATCATATTTTGCAATTTCACAGGACAGTCTTCAGAAATTTTTAACAAAAAGATCATATTTTTTAACTGGTCAAATCTATCCGTAACGGATACAATACTTATATGAATATAAAACACAAGAAACCAACCCTTACTAAAAAACAGCGCCACAGACTCCGTGTACAGCAGGTGCGAAGGCAGAAGATCTTTCTGACATGTCTTTTTCTGCTGATCGTGGGCTGTATCCTTCTGCGTTTTTCCAAATTTTCCGGCAGGCAGGAGGAAGCCCATCAGATCAATGCAGCCTGTGAAGCTTATCGCGATGAGGTTTCCAGCGAAGCCGCACAATATGATATGTCCGACTATGTAGACCTGATTCTGGCTGTGATGATGCAGGAAAGCTCCGGGCAGGGTACTGATCCCATGCAGTCTTCAGAAGGAGCCTACAACACCAGATATCCGCAGCAGCCCAATGGTATCACAGATCCTTCTTACTCTATTTCCTGTGGCATCCAGGAGCTGAAATATGCTCTGGATAAAGCCGGCTGTACCGGTCCGACTGATCTTTCCAAGATCCGTCTGGCTCTGCAGGCATACAATTTCGGAGCCGATTCCTATTTTGCTTATCTGGAAGAAAACGGTCAGACTGTGTGGACGGCCCAAAGTGCTCAGGCCTTTGCTCAGATGGCAAGCGGCAACACACAACGTGATGAAGATGATCCCCTTCATGATCCTGCCGGTCCATGGGACTATGGTGACCAATACTATCCGGATCATGTTTTGCGCTATTACCACTTAGACAATAACTCATAAACCACCGAAATATTGTCATATACAAGTTCTATTTCAGATGTCTGGAATAAACTTTATATGTTGTATATAATTTCAAAAAAATTCCAAAAAACATTTGACAGAATATAAAATCTATGCTAATATATGTCTTGTCGCTGAGGGAAATACGTGAAGCGATAATGCATATGCGATAGTGGCGTAGTTGGTAACGCGCGACCTTGCCAAGGTCGAGACCGCGGGTTCGAGCCCCGTCTATCGCTCTTCAGAACTCTGAGTTTTTCAGAGTTCTTTTTTTATTTTTAAAACTATCCTTTTTCGATCAAAAAGTCCCGGGTCTGATCTCTTTTTTCCAGAAATCCAGATTCGGGACTTTATATTTTTTATCTTTTATTTCAACTGCATATCATGGCCAAGGCATGCATCTTTTAGTGGTGGAAAAGGCGGATTCCTGTAAATGCCATCACCATTCCATACTTATTACATGTATCGATAACTGCGTCATCACGTACAGATCCACCCGGCTCTGCAATATATTTTACACCGCTCTTATATGCGCGCTCGATATTATCACTGAACGGGAAGAATGCATCGGATCCCAGTGTCACGCCGGTAAGACCATCCAGCCATGCTCTCTTCTCTTCTTTTGTGAACACTTCAGGCTTCTCTGTGAATGTCTTTTCCCATGCACCATCTGCAAGGACATCCATATATTCCTCACCAATGTAAACATCAATGGCATTATCTCTCTCCGCACGTGTGATCGTGTCTTTAAACGGAAGCTCCAGTACCTTCGGGCACTGACGGAGGTACCAGTTATCTGCCTTCTGGCCTGCAAGGCGTGTACAATGTACACGGGACTGCTGTCCTGCACCAACGCCGATAGCCTGTCCGTCCTTAACAAAGCATACGGAATTGGACTGTGTATATTTCAGGATGATCAGAGAAACCTTCATATCTCTCTTGGCTTCTTCCGTAAGCTCTTTATTCTCTGTTACAATATTGGAGATCAGCGCATCATCAATTGCCAGCTCCTGGCGGCCCTGCTCAAAAGTGACTCCAAATACCTGTTTGTGCTCCAAAGGTTCCGGAACATAGTTTTCATCGATCTGGATCACATTGTAATTGCCTTTTTTCTTCTGCTTCAGAATTTCAAGAGCCTCCTCTGTATATCCAGGTGCGATCACACCATCAGAAACCTCTCTCTTGATCAGCATCGCGGTATCTTTGTCGCAGACATCAGAAAGAGAAATGAAATCACCAAATGATGACATACGATCTGCACCTCTTGCTCTTGCATACGCACATGCAAGCGGGGAAAAATTCTTCCAGTCCATATCATCTACCCAGTAGATCTTTGCCAGTGTCTCATTCAGCGGAAGTCCGATGGAAGCACCTGCCGGAGATACATGCTTAAATGAAGTTGCTGCCGGAAGTCCGGTTGCTTTCTTAAGGTCACGTACCAGCTGCCAGCCATTAAAGGCATCCAGGAAGTTGATGTATCCTGGTCTTCCGGAGAGTACCTGGATCGGAAGCTCACTTCCATCTGCCATATAGATCTTTGATGGTTTCTGATTTGGGTTACATCCGTATTTTAACTGTAATTCTTTCATGAAAAAGCTCCTCCGTTCTCTGTGATATCCCTATTTTCTTATTTATTCTTGTTTACGATCCTGGATTCATAATTTCCTGTCTCAATGTCAATAAAGCGAACAAAGAGAGAAACTTTATTATCCTGGTTCAGGCTCTTCCAGAGGAGATCCGCAAACTCATCAATATCGTTTGGGATCTCTACCAGCTTCGGCTCTCCCTCGAAACTTGGAAGTGGATTTCCATCGCATTTATAAGTATGGATAAAACGTCCCTGCCCTGCTGCCGCATTCTCATAGGCGAATGTATAACGAAGACAGGAATCCGGATTTCCGTTATTGCTCTTTAAAATAGACATCGCATAATTGAATTTACCGTTTTCAACATGAAGAACGCCTGAAATACGAGGTGTATAGTTCGGCGCATCCGGCTCAAACTCTCTGCTGCGGAGAGACTGTTCAAAGGTGAGCTGTCTGTCCATTCCCTCATAGATCGTATCTGTCTGATCACCGTTTGTTACGATGGTCTTATTTCCAAGGACACGTACCGGTGCATAAATGATCAGGCTCGGGTCTGTAAGCTTGGATGGATCAAAAGCCTGTGTACGGATTCCTTCCCCATCCTCAACAAAAATACGGTTTCTGCTGTTCTCGCTTCTTCCCATAATAAAATATGCAGTAACTGCATGTTTCCCGTCAGCGGAACGTCCGATCACAATTCCTCTTCCCGGATAGGAATTTTCTTTCAGTTCTTTTTCAAGTGAAAATGTCGTCATTTTTCACAGTCCTCCTTGTCTAATGTAAGGCCCGGGGCTTATCCCAGGATATGAACGGTAACAAAAAACCGCCTGGACACCCCCTTATCAGGCTGCCCAGGCGGTCGGCTTCTCACTTCACTGCACTCCCTGTAGGTAATCCTACTTTCCGCCAGTCATGCAGCTTCTGCTGTTATACTACAATACTTCTTCTTAATTTTCAAGCCCCTATTTTCAGAAATTATTTTTCCAGACTTCTTGTTGCTCACAAAATAAACAATAACACTTTATTTCCCCTGTAATGCATAATCTGTCTGGATCTGTGCTGCAATGTCTGATTTCATCTGGATCCATGCATCGGGATTTTCCACGTAATACTTCGGACAGTCTTTACCTGTGACATCATAATGACGGATCACCTGATCCGAAGTCAGTCCAAAGCGTGTACAAAGCCACGCTGTCAGCTTTACCGCCGAATCATAGGTTGCTGTATTAAACTGCCCTGTTTCATCCGGATGGCAGCATTCAATGGATATGGTATCTACATTTCTGGAATTTGTGGCATAGGATATTTCCGAAGTGGGAATACATTGTACCACTTCTCCCTCCAACCCTATCACAAAATGACTGCTGACTTTGTTGTCCTGCGTTGTCGCAAGATTTTCAAAATAATTCCGATTGGATACGGCAGTAGATCCCGGATTGGCCGTATAATGAATGGCTATATAATTTACCTGTTCGATAGAAATCTGTGGTCTAGAATAGGAATTCGGTGTCAGAAGCTCCACATCAATAAAAGGTGCTCCTTCTGCCTGCCATTGTTCCGGTCCGCCATTTCCGCTGGCATTCCCGGATATTTCTTCCTGTCCGGACTGAATTTTACTCTGTTCCATGCGCATCTCAAAAAATGCGTATCCTAACGCACACGCAGCAAAAGCAACGATCACAATGATACATATCAGCACAATCCTCTGCAGGATCTTGATCGGGTTCTTTTTTCTCAAAGACTTCTTTTTTCTTCTGGAAGACCCGGAGGAAGTTTTCTTTACGGAAACAGGCCGCCCGCTATGGGACGGCCTGGGTGACTTTTTACCGGTCTTACCTTTTTTTCCTTTATTATTCATCTACACTGTAGTTTGGAGCCTCTTTTGTGATGTGGATGTCATGTGGATGTGACTCTTTAAGAGATGCAGCTGAAATCTTGATGAATCTGCCTGTTGTCTTCAGCTTCTCAATGTTCTCTGCTCCACAGTAACCCATACCGGATCTTAAACCACCGATCAGCTGGAATACGGTATCCTCAACATGTCCTTTATACGCAACACGACCCTCAACACCCTCCGGCACAAGCTTCTTTGCATTCTCCTGGAAATAACGATCCTTGCTGCCATTCTCCATAGCTGCGATAGATCCCATTCCACGATATACTTTATATTTTCTTCCCTGATAAAGTTCGAATGTTCCCGGGCTCTCATCGCATCCTGCGAACATGCTTCCCATCATGCAGACATTGGCACCTGCTGCGATGGCCTTGGTGATATCTCCGGAATATTTGATACCGCCGTCTGCAATGATCGGGATTCCGTAGCTGTTAGCCACTTCATAACAATCCATAACTGCAGTAACCTGCGGAACACCAATACCTGCAACAACACGTGTTGTACAGATAGATCCCGGTCCGATACCAACTTTGACTGCATCTACTCCAGCCTCGATCAGAGCCTTGGTAGCTTCGCCTGTTGCAACATTACCTGCGATTACCTGAAGCTCCGGATATGTTGCCTTGATCTCGCGGACTGCTTTTAAAATGTTTTCTGAATGACCATGTGCAGAATCAATTACGATCACATCTACATTAGCCTTCACAAGCGCATCAACACGTGCAAGCACATTTGCTGTGATGCCAACCGCAGCACCACAGAGAAGTCTTCCCTGTGCATCCTTGGCTGCAAGCGGATACTTGATCTGTTTCTCGATATCCTTGATGGTAATGAGTCCTTTTAAATTAAAGTCATCATCTACAATGGGTAATTTCTCCTTACGGGATTTCGCAAGGATCTTCTTGGCATCCTCAAGTGTGATTCCTTCCTTAGCTGTGATCAGTCCTTCTGAAGTCATGCACTCCTTGATCTTTCTGCTGAAATCTGTCTCAAATTTAAGATCACGGTTTGTGATAATACCTACCAGTTTTCTGCCTTCTGTGATCGGAACACCGGAAATACGGTATTTCGCCATCAGATCATTGGCATCCTTCAGTGTATGCTCTGCTGAAAGATAAAATGGATCGGTGATAACACCGTTCTCAGAACGTTTAACTTTGTCAACCTCTTCTGCCTGTGCCTCAATGGACATATTCTTGTGAATGATACCGATACCACCCTGTCTGGCCATAGCAATTGCCATTCTGTGCTCTGTAACTGTGTCCATTCCCGCACTCATCATGGGGATATTCAGCTTTACTTTCTTGGTTAAATACGTTGAAACATCAACCTGATTCGGAATTACTTTAGAATAAGCCGGAACCAGCAGGACATCATCAAACGTAATGCCTTCACCAATAATAGTACCCATTGCATTTCCTCCCTTTGTGTAAGATATTTTAAATTTGTGAACTAGTGTAACAAAAAACAAGATTCATGTCAATCCAAAAAAACTTTACTCGGTGCAGAATTTTTCATGGTATTGGCAAGTTCATCATCCAGCTCCAGGATCACCTTGCAGGTTTCTCCGCTGTCTCTTACGATCATGGCATAGCGCTTATGATCCTCAATACCTGAAGAAAAGTCTATGGTTTTCATCTTCTGATTTCCGTTGTAATAATCCATTCTGTGGGATTTCAGAGGTGCCACAAGATCAGCCTCCGCAAGCTGAAGTGATTTTACTCTTTTCCTCTTTGACTTGGACATGATCATATCAATATCCAGTTCCCCGTTAACAAACAGATATTCATATTCCAGGTCTGTTTTCGGAATTACAAAATAGCATGCAACACCAAGAGCGATAGCCGGAACCAGAAGAAGTGCATTCAGCACCAGACCTCCCAGAACCATGATCACGGTCAGTGCAATAAGACCGTATTTTATAGCAAGATCCTTCCCTGTCTGTTTCTTCTTTACCAGAAGTTCTGAATATAAGTCACTCATTTGCTTCTTCCTTTCGTAATTTACTGATTTCTTTTGATTATAACACAAAAAGAGAGCCGCGTCCATGACGCAGGCCCTCTCATTTTGTAAATTATTTACCTGCCTGCTTGAAATTACATCATTCCCATTCCCGGGTTTGGTGCCGGAGCAGGAGTATCCTCTTTGATCGTAGAAACTACAGCCTCTGTTGTAAGAAGTGTAGATGCAACACTTGTTGCGTTCTGAAGTGCACTTCTTGTAACCTTTGCAGGATCAAGGATTCCATTCTCAACCATGTTTACATATTTCTCATTCAGAGCATCAAAGCCTGTACCTACCTCAGACTCTCTTACCTTGTTGATGATAACAGCGCCTTCCAGTCCTGCGTTTGCAGCAATGTGGAACAACGGAGCCTCAAGGGCTTTCAGGATCACATAAGCACCTGTCTTCTCATCTCCCTCAAGTGTTGCTGCAAGTTTTGCAACCTCTTTGGAAGCATGGATATAAGCAGAGCCGCCGCCTGCGATGATACCTTCCTCAACAGCTGCTCTTGTTGCTGCAAGAGCATCCTCAAGACGAAGCTTTGCTTCCTTCATCTCTGTCTCAGTAGCAGCACCTACACGGATAACAGCTACGCCGCCTGCCAGTTTTGCAAGTCTTTCCTGAAGTTTTTCTTTATCAAACTCGGATTTTGTCTCCTCGATCTGCGCACGGATCTGAGCAACACGTTTTGCGATGGCATCTTTGTCGCCAAGGCCGTCAACGATAACTGTATTCTCTTTTGCAACCTTAACGGATTTTGCACGTCCGAGCTGCTCCATTTTAGCTTCCTTCAGATCAAGACCGAGCTCGTCAGAGATCACCTGTCCGCCTGTCAGGATCGCGATATCCTGAAGCATCTCTTTTCTTCTGTCACCATAGCCAGGTGCTTTAACAGCTACTACCTGGAAGGTTCCTCTCAGTTTGTTAACGATCAGGGTTGTGAGAGCCTCACCCTCAACATCTTCTGCAATGATGAGAAGCTTTGCACCAGCCTGAACAACCTGCTCAAGAAGCGGAAGGATCTCCTGGATGTTGCTGATCTTCTTATCTGTGATCAGAATATACGGATCATCAAGAGTTGCCTCCATCTTCTCCATATCTGTAGACATATATGCGGAAATATATCCACGGTCAAACTGCATACCTTCAACAAGGTCAAGCTCTGTATGCATGGTCTTGGACTCCTCAACAGTGATAACACCATCCTTGGAAACCTTCTCCATAGCATCTGCAACCAGCTGTCCAACCTGCTCATCACTTGCAGAGATTGCGGCTACATTAGCGATCTGAGCTTTTCCGTTGATTGCCTGGCTCATGTTCTTGATTGCTTCTACTGCAACATCTGTTGCTTTTTTCATTCCTTTTCTGAGGATGATCGGGTTCGCTCCTGCTGCCAGGTTCTTCATTCCCTCATGTACCATTGCCTGTGCAAGTACGGTTGCTGTTGTAGTACCATCACCAGCTACATCGTTTGTCTTAGATGCAACCTCTTTGATAATCTGAGCACCCATATTCTCGAATCCGTCCTCAAGCTCGATCTCTTTTGCAATGGAAACACCATCGTTTGTGATAAGCGGAGCACCGAAAGATTTGTCAAGTACTACATTTCTTCCTTTCGGTCCAAGTGTTACTCTTACTGTATCTGCAAGTTTATTTACACCAGCTTCAAGTGCTGCTCTTGCTTCTGCGCCGTATTTGATCTCTTTTGCCATGATAAAATGACCTCCTATTTATATTGATATACGATAAGATGTTTATATTATTTAATGATTGCCAGGATATCTTCCTGCTTTACAATAATATAATCCGTTCCATCCATCTTTACTTCTGTTCCTGCATATTTGGAATAGATAACAGTATTTCCGACTTCTACTTCCATTTTTACTTCTTTTCCGTTTACAACTCCGCCAGGTCCAACTGCAATAACCTCTGCCTGCTGTGGTTTCTCCTGTGCCTGTCCCGGAAGCACGATTCCGGATGCTGTTGTCTCTTCTGCTTCAACCTGTTTTAATACTACTCTGTCGCCTAAAGGTACTAACTTCATGATCTATGTTCCTCCTTTATAAGTTCCATCTTTGCCTGCTAGCACTCACTTTATACGAGTGCTAATCACTATGGCTATATTAGTGAATTTCACATATTTTCGCAACCCTTTTAAGATATGGTTTTTCTGTATTATTCTGGTTTTATCTCTTTTATACTCTTATTTTCTCTTGTTTTCTTAATTTCATTATTTATTTTGATTTTATGAAACAGACAAAAAAGAGACTCCCACGATAGCGGGAAGTCTCTTTTGTCACGTTCTTTATCTTATATCAAGCATCTGACAGTGCTGATCACATTATGCCTTCTTGCTTCTCTGTGCTTTTATCTCTTCAAGCTCATCAAAGATCACTTCATTAAGAACTTTAATGTAAGTTCCCTTCATACCGGATGAACGGGATTCGATCACACCTGCACTCTCGAATTTACGCAGTGCATTTACGATCACGGATCTGGTGATACCTACACGGTCAGCGATCTTGCTGGCAACCAGGATACCCTCATCCCCATCCAGCTCATCAAAAATATGGATGATCGCCTCAAGCTCTGAGAAGGACAGTGTACTGAATGCCGATTTAACGATCTGCTGTTTTCTGTCTTCTTCTGCGTTCTCGTCATGAACCGCACGCATCATTTCCAGGCCAACAACTGTTGTACCATACTCGCTGACGATAATATCCTCAATATCATAGGGATGATCATTGCGGTACATGAATAACGTTCCCAGTCTCTCACCTGCAATATCGATCGGATTCACGATTCCCTGATAATTTCCGGGTACATGCTCAAAGCCAAGTGTCTGGAGATTGACATTCTCCTTTGTGGAAAGAACACCAAGAAATCTCTCATTCAATAACGGGTCGATATGTCCGCCGATCTTGTCATCGATCAGCTCTGTGATCTCATCCACACCCGGGCAGATACTGACTCCCAGAACCTTACCTTTCTTACTGAGTACCAGGATATTGGAACTTAAGGTTTCCATGAGCACCTGGCAAATGTCGTTAAACACTACCTTGCTTGAGCTGCTGTTATGCAGAAGCTTATTGATTTTTCTAGTTTTATCTAGCAACTGAACGCTCATTTTTCCTCCTTTCACTTTCGTACCTTGAAAGAAATCGTTTTTCTAGTCTAATATTACACGTTATTCTGGAAATTTACAAGACTTTTTTATATTTTTTTATTTTTAACGGGATTTTCTGAAAATTGGTGGAAAAGCATTTATTCAATCAATCTTCATCTTTTGGTTTTTGTTCCACATATCCGCAGGTTTCCTGGCTGCAAACCAGCTTATTTCCCTTTTCGAGCATATAATTACCACATTTCGGACATTTCTTTGCAGAAGGTTTCTGCCAGGACATAAAATCACATTCCGGATTATTCTCACATCCGTAATATTTTCTGCCTTTTTTCGTTTTTTTCATGACAATTTCGCCGCCGCACTTCGGACATGCAACACCGATCTTCTCATAATATGGTTTTGTATTACGGCAGTCCGGAAATCCGGGGCATGCAAGAAATCTTCCATGAGGACCGTACTTGATCACCATGTTGCGGCCACAGTTGTCGCAGATCACATCCGTAACCTCATCCTGTATATCAACTTTCTCAAGCTCTTTCTCAGCCTCATCCACATCATGCTTCAGATCCGGATAGAAGTTACGTACAACCGTTTTCCACTGTACAGTACCTGCTTCCACGCAGTCCAAAAGTCCCTCCATAGTTGCTGTAAAGTTTACATCCACAATACTTGGAAAAGCCTGTTTCATAATATTATTAACAACCTCTCCAAGCTCTGTGACGTAAAGATTTTTCTGTTCCTTGGATACATAGCGTCTGCTGATGATCGTTGTGATGGTCGGCGCATACGTACTTGGACGTCCGATTCCAAGCTCTTCCATAGTCTTTACAAGTGAAGCCTCTGTGTAATGTGCCGGCGGCTGTGTAAAATGCTGCTCCGGCTTCAGTTCTTTCAGCTTCAGCTCCATACCCTTTTCCAGACTTTGACTTAAAACATTGCCCTTTTTGTCATCGCCCTCTTCTGTGTACACAGACATAAAGCCATCAAAGGCAACCTTGGATGCTGCAACCGTAAACACATACTCACCTGCTCCGATCTTGACAGACGTGGTCTCATAACGTGCCGGTGCCATTCTGCTCGCCGCAAAACGTCTCCAGATCAGCTGATATAAACGGAACTGATCCCTGGTCAGGGATTCCTTCACCAGAACTGGTGTCCTCGCAATATCTGTAGGACGGATCGCCTCATGAGCATCCTGTATCTTCTGTCCGTTTTTGATTGCCTTCTCTGTCTGAGAAACATAATCCAAACCATACTGCTCAGAAATATAAGTTCTTGCTGCTGCATCTGCTTCCTCTGAAATTCGAGTAGAATCTGTACGCAGATAGGAGATCAGACCTACCGTACCACTGCCTTTTACATCCACACCTTCATATAACTGCTGTGCCAGGCGCATAGTCTTCTGCGTAGAAAAATTCAGTGTCTTGGCAGCTTCCTGCTGCAGAGTACTTGTGGTAAACGGAAGGGGAGCGTTTTTGATTCTCTCGCCTTTTTTTACTTCTGTGATCTCATATTTACAGTCTTCCAGACTTTTCAGGATCTCATCCATTTCCTGACGGTTTCTGATCGGAAGTTTTTTATCTGTTCCATAGAACTTGGCTGTCAACGGTTTCTTCTCACCCTTTACCTGAAATTCACCCTCCAGGCTCCAGTATTCTTCAGGAATGAATGCATTGATCTCATCTTCTCTGTCACAGATGATACGCAGTGCCACAGACTGTACACGGCCTGCACTTAAGCCTCTTTTTACCTTGGCCCAGAGCAGCGGACTGATGGTATAACCTACCATACGATCCAGCATACGCCTTGCCTGCTGTGCATCTACCAGATTCATGTCCAGTTCCCTGGCCTGCTTGATGGACGCCTTAACTGCTGTTTTTGTTACTTCATTAAATGTGATCCTGTGCATCTTTGCAGTATCTGTCTTCAAAGCCTGCATCAGATGCCAGGAAATTGCTTCTCCCTCACGGTCAGGGTCAGTTGCAAGATAGATCTTATCTGCTTTTTTTGCTTCTTTACGAAGTTTTGCAAGAAGCTCACCCTTTCCCCGTATTGTAATATACTTCGGTTCAAAATCATTGTCCACGTCAATACCAAACTGGCTCTTGGGAAAATCCCTCACATGACCGTTGGACGCTTCTACTGTATAATTTGCCCCCAGAAATTTCTTTACTGTCTTCATTTTAGCAGGTGACTCTACTATCACCAGATTTTTGGCCATTTTACCTCTCCTAATCTCATTCTGCCTTCCTGTCCGGCTTAAAAACTCCTGCTAAATCTCCGGGCAAAAAAGCATTTATTCAAGTCTGATATAATACTGTCTCCCGGTTTCCTTCACAAGCCCCATCAAAATAAGCTGTCCCAGGATCCCGGCTGTTTTTCCCGGTGAAAAACCGGTTTTTCTGATAATATGATCCAGATTTTTTGGTCGTAAATCGAGACAACTATACACCAAATCCAAATCCGTTGCAAGTCCTAACTTGCTTTTTTCAGACAAATTTGTCTTTTTTTTCACAGATAATCCCCACTCATCCAGAAGTATTTCCGGAGAGTATGCAATTCCTGCTCCGTCGTAGATCAGCTTGTGACAGCCTCGGCTCAGCGCATCATTTACTGCTCCCGGAATGGCGTATACCATCTTCCCCTGTTCCAGTGCACAGGTAGCTGTGATCAGTGATCCGCTCTTTTCTTTTGCTTCCACCACAAGCACCAGATCTGCCAGTCCGCTGATGATCCGGTTCCTTGCCGGAAAATAATATGCCCTGCCTTTGGTACCTGGTTCATATTCGCTGATGATCCCTCCGTTTTTTTCGGGGATTCTCCGGTAAATACCTCTGCTGGATGAAGGATAACAGATGTCCACACCATTTCCCAGCACGGCAAAGGTCGGGGTACCACCTTCCAGAGCACCCTTGTGGCCCTCAGCATCAATGCCGGCCGCCATACCGCTGATCACCTGTACCCCATGTTCGCTTAAGAATTTTCCGTAATTAAAGGCCTGTATCCGTCCGTAAGGACTGCACAGCCTTGCTCCCACGATCGCCGCTGTAGGTTTGGCATCATCCGGAAAGCTTCCAATGTAATATAATTGTTTTGGCATACCAGGAAGTTCCTTAAGTCTTGCCGGATAAACACTACTGTCCTTCCGGGCACACCGGATCCTTGTTTGCTGTATTTCTTCCATATAAAATACCTTCCTTTTTTCTGTTTTATGACCAGTATTTCTTGTCATATGCCCGGTAAGCCAACGCCTCGCAGATATGTTCTTCCTTTATCTTTTCGGAAGATTCCATATCCGCGATGGTCCTGGCCGTTTTCAGGATCTTATGATATGCTCTGGTACTGAATTGAAACTGCTCATATGCCTGCTCCAGAAGTTTGTCTGCCCCTCCCGTCATTACACAGTATTTTTCCAGTTTTCTTCCGTCAAGCTCCCCATTGAAGCAAAATTTTTCCTTTTTGTAACGTTCTCTCTGGATCTCCTGTACTGCTTCCACCCTCTTTCTTATTTGCGCAGAGGATTCCCCTGCAATTTTCTTTTTCATTTTTGAAAAACTCACTGCCGGAACTTCTGTGCAGATATCAATACGCTCCAGGAGAGGCTGGCTGATCTTTCCAAGATAATGCGTGATCTCCCCTGACGTACAACGACATCTGTTCATATCCGGGTAAAATCCGCAGGGACAGGGATTCATCGCTGCCGCCAGCATAAAACTGGCCGGAAAAACATAGGTTCCTGCAGCTCTGGACAGATGGATCTCCTTATCTTCCAGCGGCTGACGCAGGATCTCCAGGCTTTTTCTGGAAAATTCCGGCATCTCATCCAGAAAAAGAACACCTCTGTGTGCAAGAGTGATCTCCCCCGGCCCCGGTATCCTGCCGCCACCTGCCAAAGCCTGAGGGGAACTGGTATGATGCGGACTTCGAAAAGGCCTCTGCCGGATCAGCGGATCTTTTTCCGTGAGAAGTCCTGCCACACTGTATACCTTGGTGATCTCCAGGCTTTCCTCAAATGTCATCTCCGGCATAATGGTAGGCAGACGTCTTGCCAGCATGGTCTTTCCGGATCCTGGCGGTCCGATAAAAAGAATATTATGAAAACCGCTCACTGCGATCTCTGCCGCCCGCCTGGCTCCTTCCTGCCCGCAGATGTCCGCAAAATCAACCTTTGGTATTTCCGGTTTGTTTTCTGTTTTTTCTTTTTCCTGATACGCAGCTGTATAAGTGTTTGGGTCTCTCAGACACCGGATCATGTCATTCAGACTTTTTACTCCAAACACCGGCATATCCTTCACCAGATTCCCCTCCCGGATGTTTTCCTCCGGAATAACGCAAAAGCGTAAGCCCAGCTCTCTTGCGCGGATCACCCGAGGCAAAACTCCGGCAACCCCATGGATCTCTCCATTCAGACTGATCTCTCCTACGATCATAACTCCTTCCAGAAGATCCGGTTCCAGAATTCCGGCAGCCGCAAGTACTGCAGCCGCCACAGGCAGATCAAAACCGGCTCCTTCCTTTTTCATATCGGCAGGTGCAAAATTTACAGTTACTTTTTTTGGTGGCAGACAAAGCCGGTTGTTCTTAAATGCAGTCCGGACTCTTTCCTGGGCCTCTCTCACCTGGGCAGAGGGAAATCCTACCATAGCAAAAGAAGGCAGACCATCACTGACATCTGCCTCAACCTGGATCTCACGTACTTCCATTCCGTAGATCGCTGCTGATAAAACACTCGCAAACAAATACATTCCTTTCTGCGAAAAAACGGATCCCGATCTTCCATCTTTTCGTCTTTTCAGGTCAGGCGGATATTCGAAATCCGCATTGGTTAAAAACAAGGGAATTTTCAGATAGACATTTTCTGAATTTTAGAAGATAATAAATTTAGTATAGTCCATTTTGCTCCCTTTTGCAAGGGTGCATTTCGTTCTGTTTTATACTTTCAATAGAAAGAAGAGGTGAGCACAATGAAATTTCAGCGTATTCAGGATTTACGTACAGACGCGGATCTGTCCCAGAGAGAATTAAGTGAGATTCTTCATATCAGTCAGCGTTCTTATTCCCATTATGAAACGGGATCCCGTAATATTCCTATCGAAATGCTTATCCGGCTGGCAAATTATTACGACACCAGCATCGATTATCTCGTCGGCCGCACAGACCGCAAAAAAATGATCAAATAAAGAGATCCCCGGAAATGTGGAACAGTTTCGGGAATTCCTGTATCGGGATTCCCTGATTGCCAAAATCCGGGGATTCTTTATTTTATCGTGTTTTATTTTTTTTGATCATTCCGTATAATAGGTTTCTTCTTCTCCGTAGGGAATCTCATATTCTTCTGTATTCTCATCAGAAGAATCTTCACTGCTTTCGCTGTAGGATTCCTGTTCATAGGAATTTTCGTTGCTTTCATTATAGGAAGCATCCTCTTCGGAATTTTCGGATACTTCCAGGGATGGCTCCTGCCGGGTCATAATAGACTCTGTTTTCGGATAGGTCAGAGATCCCTCTCCCCGTTCATATGTTTTTACCTTCACATAAAGCTCACCACTTTTATCGAAAACAAACTCTCCTTTTGCCTTATTCCCTTCGGAATCCTTAAAACGGAACTGTGTGGCATTTCCTGCTACCTCTGCAGTCACATCTACTTCTGCGGTCATGGAAGGATCTTTTCCATTCACTCTCTTATAGGTAAAGGAAACAGATTTCAGACTGATATCATAAATATCGATCGTTGTCAGCCCGTCTTCGCTGTACCAGATTCCCTGATAATTTTCCGGTTCAAATGCCGGAAGGATTGTCGGGACCGGTGTCAATGACGGTGTCGGCGTCGCTGTCGGAACCGGTGTTGCTGTTGCTGCCGGAGTTGCTGTCACCTCCGGAATACTGTCCAATGCAGCCAATGCGGCCTCTCTTCGTTGTTCTTTTTCCACTTTATCCCTGTGGGAAACATACAGCATCCCTCCCAGTCCTGCCAGAATAAACAGAATGATCAACAGGATCAGAACCGCTCTCAGCCGTTTTTTTCTTCTTTTGTTTTTTCTCATCTGCATCACCTCTGTTTACTATAGCATACAGGAAACTCTTCTTGTATTTCTCAATTCTGCTTATTTTTTTTCTTTGATGATACCTTTTCTGTAAGCTTCCAGAAGCTGGATCAGCTCACTGATCCTTTCCTTCAGAGCAGTTCCGGTATCGGTATCACCGACCAGAGTACGTTTGTTATTGTAGTGAACTGCCACCCTGTTGGAAACAATATCCTGCTCCTTGGCTACCGCTTCTTCCGCAGAAGTAAAAGGCTCATGAGCAGACAGGATCAGCCCGTAGGAGTTATAAACCAGTGTATAACCGGCAATCCCCGTAACCTTCTGATATGGTCTGGAAAAACCGCCGTCGATCACAAGAACTTTGCCATTGCATTTTACAGGACTCTCTCCCTCACTCTGGTGAACCGGCACATGCCCGTTGATGATGTGACCTTTTTCCGGATCCAGTTCGAATTCACGGAGCAGATCATCTACAACATCCTCATTTTCCAGAAGATGATAGTAGGCATTTTTAGTTTCTTTATGTGTTTCCTTATCTTTAATAAAATAACGTTCAAAGGTGGTCATCTTGTCTTTTCCGAACAGCGGTGAATTCGGAGCTGCCCAGATATACCACATAATATCCCTGCCTTTACGCTTTTCATCCTCATTTACAGAGAAAAACGCCCGGCGCACATAAGTCTCAAGAACATCGTACAATTCTTTTCCTTTGTAGGTTTTTCCATAAATCTGGACTTCTTTCAGACTTCCATCCTCATTAAGCGGAATACTTCCATGGAACAGAAGATTTCCATTATAAGTTTTATAAAGGCCTCCCTTGTCCAGAAGAAGCCGGACATGATTCTGCAGTTTCTCGCAGTTTCGGAACGCGGAATCCAAGCGTTCCATTACATCCTTTTCCTCTGTAGTAAGTTCATATGGCTTTTTCCAGTCAATAGTAGGAAAATATGTATCGGTCAGCGGATATTCTTTTCCGTCCGGAAGTGTGATCATTCCCTTTTTCGGATCGATCCTATGAAGCAAACAACGCTTTTCCATATGGAATTCTTTGTGCCGGCGGATCAGCTGACCCTCCAGCTTAAACTGGATAATGGCAATAGCCTTGTGCATTTTCCGTCCAAGCTCTTCTTCCAGAATACTATAGTTATTGGCATCTCCCTTCATCTCAAAAGCAGTACATGGATCATCCTTATAAGCCTCCATTGCAAAGGTTGCCAGAGGCATGAGATTGATCCCATATCCATCCTCAAGAATATCCATATTTCGGTAACGGATGCTGTTCCGGATCACCGTTGCAATGCAGGCTTTCTGTCCTGTAGCAGCTCCCATCCAGACCACATCATGATTTCCCCACTGGATATCCAGCGAATGATATTTCATCAAACGATCCATGATGAAATGCGGGCCCGGACCTCTGTCATAAATATCTCCCAGCACATGAAGATGATCCACAACAAGACGCTGGATCAGTTCTGCCAGGGCAATGATAAAATTCTCCGCCCGGCCGATCTCAATGATCGTATTGACGATGGCATCGTAATATGCTTCTTTGTCCAGAACTTCCGCTTTCTCTGTGATCAGCTCCTCGATCACATAGGCATAGTCTGCAGGAAGTGCCTTACGGACCTTGGAACGGGTATATTTGGATGCCGTTGTCTTGCATACTTCGATCAGACGATAAAGTGTGATCTTGTACCAGTTCTCCATGTCTTCTTCCTGTTTTTTTACAACCTCCATCTTTTCCTTCGGATAATAGATCAGTGTGGCAAGAGAACGTTTGTCGCTGTTGCTTAAGGTATGTCCGAATACATCATCGATCTTTTTTCGTACAGCCCCTGATCCATTCCGAAGAACATGGGAAAACGCATCGTATTCTCCATGAATGTCCGACATGAAATGCTCGGTACCTTTCGGAAGGTTTAATATAGACTGCAGATTGATGATCTCTGTTGAAGCCTTTGCTATAGTAGGATATAGCTCCGCAAGTCGCTGCAGGTATCTTAATTCTTCTTTTTTCATAGTATCTGGTATCCTCCTGGGAGTTCTCACTGCCAGATCAGCCTTCAGGATAAACGGCAGTATTTTTTATTTATTGTAAGCCCTTCCGGTATCATATATCAACCCGTAAAATCAAACAGTGACATCTGATTGGACTGCGGGATATCTCCAAAAAGATCCATATCATCCATCAGATCGATAACGGTCTTGCTGACCTTGGTACGATCACGGAAATCATCCTTGGAAAGGAATCTGCCTTTTGCGGCAGCATCCACAACTGCCTCTGCTGCCTTATCTCCAAGACCCTCTATGGTATCCAGAGCAGGCATCAGTTTATCTCCGATGATCTGGAACCGGTGTGCCTTTGCCTTATAAAGATCGATCGGCACAAAATCAAAACCTCTGGCGTACATTTCCTGTACGATCCTCATATCCTTCAGTGTATCCTGTTCCTTCTTGGATGCCTCATCACCTTTTTTCCGGATCTCTGCCATATAATATTCCAGACGTTCTTTTCCCATGCACATCAGTTCATAGGAAAAGGAAGTGGCACGGATACTGAAAAATGCTGCATAATAAGCCAGTGGATGAAACACTTTATACCAAGCGATACGATACGCCATCATAACATAGGCTGCCGCATGGGCTTTCGGGAACATGTACTTGATCAGCTTACAGGACCAGATATACCAGTCCGGAACATCATGCTCTTTCATAGTCTGGATCCATTCCTCACGAAGACCCTTTCCCTTACGGACACTCTCCATGATGGTAAACGCCAGACCACTTTCCACTCCTTTTCCGATGAGATAGATCATAATATCATCTCGCGTACAGATTGCTGTGGAAATGGTAGCTGTACCATTCTGGATCAATACCTGGGCATTTCCAAGCCATACATCCGTGCCGTGGGAAAGTCCAGCAATACGTACCAGGTCGGAAAAATATTTCGGCTTGGTATCGATCAACATCTGCATGGCAAAGTCTGTACCAAACTCCGGGATCCCGAGGCATCCCAGCCTGCAGCCGCCGATATCCTCCGGGCTGATCCCCAGAGCCTGCGTTCCCGCAAACAGGGACATGACATCTCTCTGGTCCAGCGGAACTGTTCTTGCACTGATGCCGGTCAGATCCTCCAGCATACGGATCATGGTCGGATCATCGTGTCCAAGTATATCAAGCTTCAGAAGATTTCCGTCAATGGAATGGTAATCAAAATGTGTGGTGATGATATCACTGTTCACATCATTGGCCGGGTGCTGCACAGGTGTAAATTTCTCAATCTCCTCACCCATAGGCAGTACGATGATACCTCCCGGATGCTGGCCAGTGGTACGGCGGACACCGGTACAGCCCTTCACGATACGGTTGATCTCACAGTAACGCTTGTGCTGCCCCCGTTCCTCATAATAGTTCTTCACATAACCAAATGCGGTTTTTTCCGCAAGGGTACCAATGGTTCCCGCCTTAAAGGTCTGCCCTTTTCCGAAGATAACCTCCGTATACCGGTGGGCATTGGCCTGATATTCACCGGAAAAGTTCAGGTCGATATCCGGCTCCTTATCACCTTTAAAACCAAGGAATGTCTCAAAAGGAATATCAAAGCCTTCCTTGTTCATCCTG
The DNA here is from genome assembly GCF_020553125.1 of Blautia sp. MSK20_18. Lineage (NCBI taxonomy): Bacteria > Bacillati > Bacillota > Clostridia > Lachnospirales > Lachnospiraceae > Blautia > Blautia sp. MSK20_18. The sequence continues at coordinate 15,373 of NZ_JAJCGR010000022.1, read as the reverse complement.
GCACCGCATTTCGGACAGATCTTATCCGGCATATCACATCCTGCCATACCCGCGTATTTTTTCACCTCAGGGGAATCAAAATCACTGTATTTACAGTCCGGATTCGGACAGAGATAATGAGGCGGCAGAGGGTTTACCTCCGTGATACCGGACATGGTCGCTGCCAGAGAAGAACCTACAGAACCACGGGATCCAACCAGATAGCCGTCCTCATTGGACTTCCACACAAGCTTCTGTGCAATGATATACATTACCGCATAACCATTGGAGATAATAGAATTCAGCTCCCTGTCCAGACGGTCCTCCACGATCTTCGGCAACGGATCTCCGTACATTTCGTGGGCCTTCGTGAAACAGATATTCTTAAGATCCTGCTCGGAGTTCTCAATGACCGGTGGAAATTTATCCGGATGGATCGGTGATATCTTCTCGATCATATCCGCGATCTTATTGGTATTGGTGATCACCACCTCTTCCGCCTTTTCACTTCCCAGATATGAAAATTCCTCCAGCATTTCCTCCGTTGTACGAAGATAAAGCGGGGCCTGGTTATCTGCATCAGAAAATCCGTTTCCTGCCATGATGATCCGTCGGTAAACCTCGTCCTGAGGATCCATAAAATGCACATCACAGGTGGCAACCACCGGTTTTTTGAACTGTTCTCCAAGTTTTACGATCTTCCGGTTTATCTCTTTTAAGTCTTCCTCAGAATTGATCATATCATGTTTTTCATCCGCAAGCATAAACGCATTGTTCCCAAGAGGCTGGATTTCCAGATAGTCATAAAAATTTACCAGTCTGGCGATCTCCTGATCCGGTGCATTGCGAAGAAGTGCCTGATAAAGCTCTCCTGCCTCGCAGGCACTTCCCACCAGAAGGCCTTCCCTGTATTTTTCCAGCATGCTTTTGGGAACCCTTGGTCTTCTGTGATAGTACTTTAAATGGGACTGGCTTACCAGCTTGTACAGATTGATCCTTCCGGTCTCATTTCTTGCAAAAACAATAGCATGGTATGTGGGCAGCTTTCGGATGGTATCCGGTGAAACCGCACCCTGCCTGTTCATCTCATCCACATCAAAAATATCTCTTTCTTCCAGCATCTTTACAAACCGCACAAAAATCTCTGCGGTACATGCCGCATCATCCACAGCTCTGTGGTGATGATCAAGAGAAACACCTACTGCCTTGGCTACCGTATCCAGTTTAAAACGGTTCAGGGCAGGAAGAAGGAATCTAGCCATACCAACGGTATCCACATAAGTAAAATCATCCGAAATCCCCTGCCGTTTACAGTTTTCAATAATAAAGCTCATATCAAAGTCCGCATTATGGGCCACCATCACGCAGCCCTCACAGAATTCCAGGAATTTCGGCAGTACTTCCTCTATCAAAGGTGCATCCAGGACCATGGAATCATTGATGCTTGTCAGCTGCTCAATACGGAACGGAATGGGCACTTCCGGGTTTACAAAGGTGGAAAAACGATCTGTGATCTGTCCTTTTTCCACTTTTACCGCGCCAATCTCAATGATCCTGCAGGTTAGTGCTGAGAATCCCGTAGTCTCAATATCAAAAACAACAAAATCTCCATCCAGCCGCTGCCCTTTGGAATTGGTGACCATACCCTTCAGATCGTCTACCAGATACGCTTCCATTCCATAGAGCACCTTAAAATCAGACTCCTTTGGAACACAACCGCCCCAGGCATCAAAGCAGTGATTTGCCTCCGGGAAGGACTGCACCACGCCATGATCCGTGATAGCGATAGCCTTATGTCCCCACTCATAGGCACGTTTTACCAATGCCTTTGCATCGCTGACACCATCCATATCGCTCATCTTGGTGTGACAGTGAAGCTCCACACGCTTCTGAGGACTGGTATCCATTCTTGTGCTGGTAAAATTGGCGATTTTCTTGATACCTGTAATATTTCCAATAGTAAGCTCACTGTCAAAACGGTCAATGGTGGTAACTCCCTTCAGCTTCAGGAATGCGCCTTTTTTTACACTTTCCGTCACTTCCGGAACCTGCTCGTTACGCAGAAACATCTTCACAACAATACTGTCCGTAAAATCGGTCACAGGGAAGATCAGGATCGTTTTCTCATTTCGGATCTCACGAGCTTCCACATCCATAACCTGACATCGGATGATAACCTCACCCATCTCACCGGTAATGCTCTCCAGCGGAATCGTTTCTCCATCAAAATCTCTGCCGTAAACCACATCCGGATTGCTGTCCCTGCGGAATCCGAAGCTGCCGCGGAAATCCCCCTTCTGAACCTTCTGCTGTTTTTTGTCAACGGATTTCTTCTCGTTTGTCTTTTCGCCGCTCTTATCTCCAGAGGTTTTCTTTGTCTCTTCCCTGGCTGTATCCTCCTGCTTCGGTTCGCTTTCCTGATCCCCGCTGAGTTTGGCATGCTTCAGGACATTTTCCACTTCCTGTTTGATCTGAAGTGCAGCATTTTTCCGGTATTTACTCTCTTTCACTTCCACAAAATCCAGTTCCACTTTCAGATCCATACCGCAGCGTTCACAGAAAACCTTATGAAAATATTCAACAAGTATTTCGCTTTTCTGTCTGGAAATAACCGTATCCGGAAGCTCCATACGCAAGGTATCTTTTCCTGTAAAAATGATTTTTGATCTACGGAACAGATTGTACTCCAGCATGTTATAGTTGCGCAGCTCCATCTCCATACTGGAACGGTAGCTTTCCAGAAAGTTCTCCGGTGTATACTGCTCGGAAAGATGAAATTTTTCCACAACTGTTACAGTCATGGGAATCCCCGGAAAGCACTGCCGTTCGATCTCATCCTCCAGCGCAAAAATATTCTTCTTGTGTATCCAGCGGCTGCTTTCGATATAAACCCTCAGATGAGTTCTTCCGGGGTTCATGGAAACCTTTGTCACAAATACCATGTCCAGAAGTTCTTCCAGCTCTTTCTTCACTTTAAGATGCGGAAATACATCAAAAAAATCTTTCTCCATTATGACTCCTGCTCATTCCAGGTAAGAAGTTCCTGACGAAGTGTATCCAGAAGATCCGTTTCCGGTACTTTTTTTACAACCTCTCCATGCCGGATCAGAAGACCAACACCATCGCCTCCTGCAATTCCGAGATCTGCTTCCTTTGCCTCTCCCGGTCCGTTTACCACACAGCCCATAACCGCAACCTTGATATCAAGAGGAATATCCTGTACCATGGTCTCTACCTGGTTTGCAAGGCCGATCAGATCGATTTTTGTTCTTCCGCAGGTCGGACAGGAAACAACCTCCACGCCTCCTTTGCGAAGTCCCAGCGTTTTCAGGATCCTTTTGGCTGATTTCACTTCTTCCAGCGGCGCGCCTGTCAGAGAAACACGGATGGTATCTCCGATTCCCTGATACAGGATGATCCCAAGTCCGATAGCTGATTTGATATTTCCCGAATACAGAGTTCCTGCTTCTGTAATTCCCACATGAAGAGGATACTGTGTTTTTTCTGCGATCAGTTCATGGGCTCTGGCGCACATGAGAACATCAGAAGATTTGATGCTGATCACAAGATTGTCATATCCCATCTCTTCAATGATGTGCACCTTATCAAGAGCACTCTCCACAAGTCCTTCGGCTGTAACACCGTGATATTTTTCTACCAGTTCTTTTTCAAGGGAACCGCTGTTTACTCCTACACGAATAGGGATATTCCGTTCCTTTGCTGTATCCACAACTGCCTGGATCCTCTCTTTGGAACCGATATTTCCCGGATTGATACGGATCTTGTCCGCACCGTTCTCCATGGCTGCAATGGCAAGGCGATAATCAAAATGGATGTCCGCAACCAGCGGAATATGGATCTGTTTTTTGATCTGGGATAAAGCCTTCGCAGCTTCCATAGTAGGAACTGCGCAGCGGATAATATCACAGCCTGCTTTTTCCAGTGAAAGGATCTGCGCAACCGTTGCTTCTACATCTTCAGTTTTCGTATTGGTCATGGACTGGATAAGGATCGGATTTCCTCCTCCGATAACACGATTTCCAATTTTTATTACTTTTGTATGATCTCTGTACATAAAAATCTCCTTTATGAATCCTGAAAGGCAGGTGTCTTCAAACGCCCTGCCTTTCCTTTCCGAACTATCTTTTTACTCTTACTCCTAACGTCGGATCTCCAGCAGCTTTGTTTTCAGTTCGTTTTCCATACGTCTCATATCTGCCTCTGCTGCCTGACGTTTTTCACGGCCTTCCTGCTGGATCTTCATCACATCATCCAGTGTCTGGATCAGTTCCTGATTGGTTTTTTTCAGAGTTTCAATATCTACAATACCACGCTGGGATTCCTTTGCAGTTTCCACAGATGCCAGGTGAAGCGTTTCCGCATTTTTCTTCAGAAGTTCATTGGTAAAATCCGTAACCTGCCGTTGTGCCTGTGCGGCTTCTGTGGAGTGCGCGATCCCTAGAGCCAGCACCATCTGGCTTTTCCAGAGAGGAATGGTATTTACAATGGTTGTCTGGATCTTCTCGATCATCGTCGTATCATTGTTCTGGATCATGCGGATCTGCGGTGCAGTCTGCATAGAAATGGTTCTGGTAAGCTCCAGATCATGAAGCTTTTTCTCAAAGCGGTCACATTTGCTTTCCAGATCATTGGCAGCCTGTGCATCTTCCGGAAGTCCGCTTGCCGCTGCCTTCTGATGCAATTCGTTGAGCTTGCCTTCTCTGACTTCCCTAAGCTTCTTTTTACCCGCAAGAATGTACATGGAAAGTTCTTTAAAGTATGCAAGGTTCTGCTCATACATTTTATCCAGCACGGCAGAATCTTTCATCAGACGCATCTGGTGCTGCTCCAGAGCTTCCGTGATCTTCGTCACATTTCCCTCGGCCTTTGTGTAACGGTTTTTCAGAGTTTCCACCTTCGCTGTCTGTTTTTTGAAAAAGCCGAAAAATCCCTTTTCCTCTGTGGCATCAAAATCCTTCAATTCTCCTACCACATTTGCAAGAAGCTCTCCTGCCTCCCCAAGATCCTGTGTCTTCACATTTACCAGCGCTGCATCAGAAAAATCTGCCATCTTCTTCTGAGTGCCGGCTCCGTACTGCAGGATCTGGTTTGTATTTTCAATATCGATCTTTGCTGCAAAATCTTCTACGATTTTCTGTTCCTGGGGAGATAACACCGGTTCCTCTACTGCAGGCTCCTGGGGTTTCTCCGGTTCTTTTTTTGCAATTTCTTCTTTTTCTTCCGTGAGATCCGGTTCCAAAGTCAGCACCGGTGCTTCTACCTCAAAGTCTTTAAATTCTTCTCCCATAAGCATTCTCCTTGATCAACTGTACCTTCCGGCAGATGTCTGTATTCCAGCTTCTGATCTGCTCGTTGTACTTATTTCATTTCCGCATTCTGTTTCATTTTTTCGAAATCATCCTCTGTCAGCCCTTCCTGTGCCAGAACTGTATGCAACACAGAAATATCGGTGGATACATCCCATGCGGTATCCCGGAATATGGAATCCAGAAGTTTCTCAAAAGCAATATTCAGTGTATCAATGGTTTCTTCAATTTCTTTCTTGGAAGCCGTGATATTCTCGCCCTGTACAGGCTGTCCATCCATATCCTCATAAGCATCCAGAAGCTTCACAGTCATGGGCAGATAGTAATCCATCATTTTCTTAAGATCCGGAATCACCTCCGGATGCTCTCCTGCACGCTCAAAAATTTTCTGAACGATCATTTCCATCCTGGAAATCTTTGCGGAAATTTCTTCCCCGGGAATGGCGTCATTGCTCTCACGGATCTTTACAAGAAATTCATTTCCTTTTCTCAGGACTTCCTGGGCTTCCGGACTCATGTTCTCCTCCAGCTGAACCTTAGGATCTGCTTCCTGTTTACGAAGTTCCAGCTGCTTCTGTGTTTCCAGATACTGCTGATAGGTCTCATTACTGGTGATCAGACAGGTTCCCTGCTCATCCACATGGCCTTCCAGAAACCAGCCCTTCTGGATCATTCTGCTGATATCTTTTTTTACAAATTTCTCGTTCTTTCCTGCTGCCTGGGCAAGCTTCTGAAAATTACAGTAGGTGTGGTCTCCCAGCGCACGGATATATTTCTGGAAACGTCCCAGTCTTCCGAGACGGCTTGTTCCTGCTCCCAAAAGAGCACCGCCACCTGCTGCGCCTGCACACATCACTCCAAGCACACCTGCTGCAAGTGCACCGCTGTGTCCAATGCCCATCCAGATCAGAAGCACCATGGCTCCAAGCCCCATGCCACTTAAAAGTATCCCACCGGAAACTGCCATCATCATGCCTTTGAGATTCTCACCGGTAGTCTTTCCGTAGAGCAGTTCCGACTGTTTCCTTGCAGCCTGCTGCTTTGCTTTTCTGCTTCTTCCGTAATAAGGGCTCTGGTATGTATAGCTTTTCTTACGGAATTCCGGATCAGCACCCGGATCAAACACGGAATTCAGCGCATTTTTCAGCGCTTCGCTTCCGGAATCAATGGCCTTATTTACTGTCTGGTTGATCGTATGGCTTAATTCGTGATAGCTGTTTGAATTCACTGCATTATCTACAATATCCTGAATCTTTTTTCCAAGGTCTTCAAATTCGTGATTGTCCATTTTTCCCTCCAGTCCATAGATAATTTTTATTATATCGAAATCATATTAAAATTACAAGCAAATGAAAAAAAGGAAGAAAAAACTATTGAAGTCATCACGTAAAAGTTTTACAATGGTAAAAAGTAAAAATTGTAAACGGAGGAATCGTTATGGAAAAAAAGAACATCGACTGGTCCAGCATCGGATTCGCTTACATGCCAACCGACTACAGATACGTGTCTAATTTTAAAGATGGAAAATGGGATGAGGGTACTTTAAGCACAGACCCTAATATCGTACTCAACGAGTGTGCTGGTGTGCTTCAGTATTCTCAGAGTGTATTCGAGGGTCTGAAGGCATACACAACAGAAGACGGACATATCGTTACTTTCCGTCCTGACCTGAACGCAGAGCGTATGGCTGCATCTGCAGCAAGACTTGAAATGCCGGTATTCCCGAAGGAAAGATTTATCGACGCTGTTGAGCAGGTTGTTAAGGCAAATGCTGCATGGGTTCCGCCATATGGTTCCGGCGCAACACTTTATCTTCGCCCGTACATGTTTGGTTCCAACGCCGTGATCGGTGTTAAACCGGCTGACGAATATCAGTTCCGTATCCTTACAACACCGGTTGGTCCGTACTTTAAAGGCGGCGCCAAACCGATCACGATCCGTGTCAGCGACTATGACCGTGCCGCACCTTGCGGAACCGGTAACATCAAGGCTGGCCTGAACTACGCAATGAGCCTTCATGCTATCGTAGATGCTCACAAACAGGGCTTTGATGAGAACATGTACCTTGATCCCAAGACTCGTACAAAAGTTGAGGAGACAGGCGGAGCAAACTTCATCTTCGTTACTAAAGACGGCAAGGTTGTAACACCGAAGTCTGACAGCATCCTTCCTTCCATCACACGTCGTTCTCTGATCTACGTTGCAAAGGAGTACCTTGGACTGGAAGCTGAAGAGCGTGAGGTCTACTTCGATGAGGTTAAAGATTTTGCAGAGTGTGGTCTTTGCGGTACTGCTGCAGTTATCTCTCCTGTCGGAAAGATCAATGATCACGGCAAAGAAATCTGCTTCCCAAGCGGAATGGAGAAGATGGGTCCGGTCATCCAGAAGCTGTACGACACACTGACCGGTATCCAGATGGGACGCATCGAAGCACCGAAGGGATGGATCCACGTAATCGAGTAATTACCGGATTTTCGTCATTATACATAACATTAAGCACCAAAAAACAGACCGCCGTATTTTTTTCGGTGGTCTGTTTTTTTATTATTTCTTCATTGTTTTTCTGTACAAAGCGGGCAGTCTCATTCTGCTTTATGATCTGTGCTCACATTATCTATCTTTTCTCTCATATTTCACAAACGCATATTCCAGATCAAAGTATGTCTGTTCTTCACTCTCCGCTGTGATCTCCCAGTCCGGGTCCTCATCCAGGTTTGGAAAATACGCATCCGCTTCATATGCAAAATCGATTTTTGTCACATGAGCTGTATCACAGTACGGGAGCATCTGTTTGTAAATACTGTCTCCGCCGATACAGTACACATCCTCTGCCGGATATTTCTCCACTTCCTTCAGTGCTTCCTCGATGCTGTGAACGATCACCGCACCTTTTACCTGATAATCCCGGTTGCCGGTGATCACAATGTTGGTTCTGTTTTTCAGAGGAAGTCCGTTTGGAAAAGACTCCAGTGTTTTTCTTCCCATAACAACCACTTTTCCTGTAGTTTCCTCACGGAACATCTTCATATCTGCCGGAATACTTACCAGAAGTTCATTATTTCTTCCGATTCCCCAGTTTTTATCTGCTGCAACAATAATATTCATTCTTTCTTCCTTTCTTTCTTTATGCAATTATACTGCAATGGGAATATTTTTGATCTGTGGCCATGTCTCATAATTCTCCACGATCAGATCATCGGTGGTGAATTTATAAAAATCCTTTATCTCCGGATTCAGTTTTACTGTCGGTGCAGGATACGGTTTTCTGGAGATCAGTTCTTTAATTACCGGAATATGACGATCATAAATATGGCAGTCTGCGATCACATGAACAAGCTCTCCGGCTTCCATATCGCAGACCTGTGCGATCATCATGAGAAGAAGAGAATACTGACACACATTCCAGTTGTTTGCAGCCAGGATATCCTGAGATCTCTGGTTCAGCACCGCATTAAGGACCAGCTTGTCTTTTCCGGGTTCCTTGGTTACATTGAAAGTCATGGAATAGGCACATGGGTAAAGATTCATCTCGTGGAGATCCTGATGTACATAAATATTGGTCATGATCCTTCTGCTGTACGGATTGTTCTTAAGATCAAAAAGAACTCTGTCTACCTGATCCATCATTCCCTCTTTATACTGATGCTTCACACCTAACTGATAGCCGTAGGCTTTTCCGATGGAACCGTTCTCATCTGCCCAGCTGTCCCAGATGTGGCTGTGAAGATCATGGATATTATTGGATTTCTGCTGCCAGATCCATAGAATCTCATCCATTGCACTCTTTAACGCTGTTTTTCTTAAAGTCAGTGCCGGAAACTCCTTCCGGAGATCATAACGGTTCACAACACCAAATCTCTTGATGGTATAAGCCGGAGTTCCATCCTCCCACACAGGACGTACCTTCTCACCTTCTGTGCTGGTTCCGTTTTCTATGACATCTTTGCACATGTCAATGAATATATTATCTGCAAGACTCATTTGTTGATTTCCTCCTGTAATTTTCTTCTATTCGATCCCGGGCTGCTTTTTTTCTTAAAAATGCCCCTGAAATTTATTTTATATTCTAACACATTTCAGTCCTTACTGTCCACTTCCCATTTAACCTTCTCTCCCTGTTTTTCCTTTTCCCTGTTCTTTTTCTGTATTTTTCTGGACTTTTCCATGCGGGAGTGCTATATTAAGAGCCATGAAAATACTGATTACATTATTAAAACCTTTTTCTTTTGCACCTACGATCCTGATGATGTGCGTGATCTACTCTTTTTCCGCACAGACCGGAGATGTTTCCGGTGCCTTGAGCTACAAGATCAGCTACCAGATCGTAGAAACCAAAAACGAAATATTAGCTTCCGGCAAAAGCCTGGAACAGCTTTCCCAGGAAGCTTCCGGTATCGAATTTTATGTCCGTAAGGCTGCTCACATGACAGAATACTGCCTGTTGGCCATATCTATTTCCTTCCCCCTCTATGTATACGGAGTTCGGGGAATCTGGCTGATGCTTCTTGCCGGATTTGTATGTGTGGGATTTGCCGGACTGGATGAATACCACCAGTCTTTTGTAGAGGCCCGCGGACCTTCCGTAAGGGATGTAGGGATCGACAGCTGCGGAGCAATGATCGGAATTTTGCTGGTACAGGCATTCTGCTGGTCTACCTTACATACCCCCAACAGAAAAAAATCTCGAAAAAAGCGCAGAAACGCGCAAAGACGCAGATAACTGTTTTGTGATCTGCCTGACCTAAAAAACGGAACATACATAAGGATTTTTTGGCCTTATGATGTTCCGTTTTTGCTATTACTAATCGTCATATCTCAGCAGGCATTTTACTCTCACCTGCATCCAGTTTTATTTTTCGTCTTTCTCCTCCGGTGCGTCATCCAGATTTTCCGCAAGATGCGCCCGCTCCGCAATTGACATTTTTTTCTTTGCCACGTTTTCCGGATTTTGAGAAGCTTCCTCTGCCGCTTTTTTCGCAGCAGCTTCTTCCAGCTCATGTTTCTGTGCGCCAGCCTTTGCAAGATTACGGATCGCCATGATCAAAAGCACTGCTCCGATCACAACAAAAATACCTCCCGCTGCCAGAAATACCACACCGGAGTCTTCTGCTCCGCTTATGACACTGGCGCAGAGACGATATCCTGTATACACAAGATAGCCTCCTGCAAAGATCCACAGAAGACTGCTTCTTGTGGAAGAATTTCCCTGTCCGGAATTCTTTTCCTCAGCAGTTTCCTGCTGCAGCTCTTCCTTATTTTCTCTTTTCTGTTCTTCCATGATGTATTTCTGTCCTTTCTGATATCCTTATATTTCTCTATTTGTCAGATATCTTTTCCCTGTCAGCTTCTGTTTTTTCCTTCTCTTCCGTTTCTTCTTTTACAAGTCTTCCATAAAGCTTTGTCATTTTATAAATCTTCTGAATAATTGTTTCATTGAGCTGGCCTTTTTTCATACGCCACTTCCAGTTGTCACCAAGAGTTGACGGTTCATTGATCCTTGCCTCATTTCCAAGGCAGAGATAATCCTGTACCGGGATCACACAGCGATCTGCAACACTGGACATCGCCGCACGTATCATGCTCCACACTGCCGCAGTCTCATGCTTGCCCTCACAGCCAATATAGGCCCTGGCAAAATTTCGGTCATGCTGGCTCAGATTGCGGAACCATCCTCTTGTTGTCTCATTGTCATGAGTACCTGTGTAAACAATGCAATTCCTTTCATATCTGTGCGTCAGATACGGACTGTCCTCATTCTCGTCAAAAGCAAACTGCAATACCTTCATTCCCGGGAATCCGGATTCTTCCACCATCTCGATCACACTGTCTGTAAGGAGACCAAGATCCTCTGCGATCACATCCAGCTTTCCAAGATTCTTTTCAAGCGCACGGAACAGATCCATTCCCGGTCCCTTTTCCCAGTGACCGAACTGGGCAGTTTTATCTCCGTACGGAATGGAATAATACTCATCAAAGCCTCTGAAATGGTCGATCCTTACCACATCATAAAGCTTCATACAATTTGCCATTCGGCGTGTCCACCATGCATAGCCTGTTTTCTTGTGATATTCCCAGTCATAAAGCGGATTTCCCCAGAGCTGCCCTGTGGCGGAAAAAGCATCCGGCGGACATCCGGCAACGCCGATCGGAATATTTTCCTTATCAAACTGGAACAATTCCGGCTGTGCCCAGGCATCCGCACTGTCAAACGCAACGTAGATCGGGATGTCTCCGATCATCTCCACTCCCTTAGCATTTGCATAAGCTTTCAGTGCTGTCCACTGTTTAAAAAAGCAGAACTGCTGGAAACAGTAAAATCCCACTTCTTTTGCAAGCTTCTCTCTTTCTTCAGCCAATGCAGCTTTTTCTCTGTTTTTAAGTTCCGTAGGCCATTCGATCCAGCTGATCCCATTCAGGCTGTCCTTGATTGCCATATACAGGCTGTAATCTTCCAGCCAAGCAGCATTTTCTTTTACAAACTTACGGTACTCCTGGTCTGTCTCACAGTCATAATTTTCAAAGGCTTTTCTCAAAAGCCGAAATCTGGAATTATAAATCTTCTCATAATCCACATAGCTCTCGTTTGTACCCCAGTCACAGTCCTCGCAATCACTTTTATCCAGATATCCCTCTTTTACAAAAGCCTCCAGATCAATAAAATACGGATTTCCCGCAAAGGTAGAAAAAGACTGGTATGGTGAATCTCCATATCCGGTAGGTCCGAGAGGAAGAATCTGCCAGTATTTCTGTCCTGCTCTTGCCAGCTGGTCTACAAACTCATATGCTTCCTCAGAAAAGCATCCGATCCCATATTTCGATGGCAGACTGGACACTGGAAGTAAAATCCCACTTGCTCTCATAATTTACGAATCCTCCTGTTTTCTCAGTAGTTGCGCCCTCTCACAGATGTCTGCAGGAGCACTCAGATTTTTATTATATCACTCTGTCACAGAGCGTTCAAAGTCCTTTTTTGCAGATATATGTAAATATATCATGATAAACCTTTTCCCTGTCTTTCTCATTCAGGATCTCGTGGCGCATTCCCGGATATAATTTTCCCCGGACATCCCGGTATCCTGCACAACGCATAGCACGGACAGCCTTCGCAAACTGTCTCACATTTCCCATGCAGGGATCCTCCGCCCCACTGATAAACAGCACCGGCATTTCCGGCTTTGTACACTTCCAGTGCTTCACATCATAGGCTCTTTTCATCAGGTCAAAAAGTGCCAGATATGCATCATCCGTAAATGTAAATCCACAGTATTCTGAATCCGAATAATCCTGCACAACCTGCGGATCAGAGCAAATCCAGGAAAAACGGTTTTTTTCTTTTTTAAAGTGCATTGCATAGCTTCCAAAAGACATCATCTCGATCAGACCCGCACTGTGTTTAGGCCCGAAAACAGTCTTTCCCGCCTTTGCCAGAGCTACTCCGACCGGACGAAATACATTATAGCTGGGTGAGCCGCAGACGATCAGCATATCCATACAGCTGTCATGATGAGCTGCATAGGCACGAACTGCCAGAGAGCCCATGCTGTGTCCGAAAAGGATCAGCGGAATACCCGGGAAATGATCCTTGATCAAGCAGTTCACCGTATGGATATCCTGCAGCATGGCATCCGCCCCACCACCGTACATATACCCAAGATCCTCTTTACTGCGTACGCTTTTCCCATGGCCACGGTGATCATGGATCACACTTATATATTTTCGCTCTGCCATATATTCCATAAAAGGAATGTAGCGTTCCTTGTACTCACTCATTCCGTGAACGATCTGTATGATCCCACGGTATTTCTCATTACGTTCCAACTCCGGCACTACTGCTAAGCAGGAAATTTCCAATCCGTCTGCTTTTGAAGGAAATGAATACTGAATTGTCCGTAACATATATTTCACCTCACCTTTTCTGCTGCATAAAGCGGGCATTCGCATTCCGCTTTGTCACCTGTACTCAACCACTTTTTCTGTGTCTTCCAGTATATCATAACACAGGGGGTTTCTCAAACAGTAAACCTATGATATAATCGTTACGGTAACATAGGGTGATGCTGTTTGCCCGCAAATGCAAACAGATATCCTCTGACTTACCCACCCGAAAACCAGAATGACTTATTGTAAGGAGGAATAATGAATACAGAAGACAATAATGATTTTTATGACGATGAGCTCTCCAGATCATTGATCTCCAATGATTTTGAAGGCGACACTCCCCACAGAAAGAAAAAAAGCAAAAAGCCTCTCGTGATCTGTCTGATCATCCTTCTGATCGCTGCCACAGCCGGCGGAACCGCCTGGTATATGATGCAGCGCCATAAACCGGTAGAAGCCACAGAAGAATTTCTCACAGGCATGCAGAACATGGATTTTACCACAATGGAGAACCTTCTCCAGAGTCATGATCTCAGTGCTCTGGATGATGCAGATATCCGTGATTCTGCTTACACAGATTTCTTCACTACCGTCAACAAAAAAATGACCTACAAGATCACCAAAAACAAATTTGACATCCAGAACGGAACTGCCAGGATAACGGTTCACATGAAATATATTGACGGAACCAATATCTATGCAGCAACTATTCAGGAATACACCCGTAAGGTTGCTGTCGCAGCCTATGCCGGAAAGGAAATGACACAGGATGATATCCAGGAAATGCTCGCTGCACTTCTTGCCGAAAATGCTTCCACAGCTGATGAGAAATACAGTGAGATCGATATTACCTATCCTCTGATCAAAATCGGCAGCGACTGGAAGATCGTTTCTCTGGATGACACCACAGTCAAGGTTATGTGTGCAAACTTCAAAAGCGTAAAAGACGAAATATCATCCCAGCTTACGGATGACAGCACAGATAGCAGTTCTGCCGCTGCAGAGGATTCTTCCACCCCAGACAGCACGGCTTCTGCTGAGGGCACAAGTGCATCCATTGATATTACAACTGACAAATTCTCCGTCCGTTTCAAACAGTTTGCGATTTCCAAGGACTACGGCGGAAATCCCTGTCTGATGATCTACTACGACTATACAAACTCCGGTGATTCCCAGTCCAGTGCATTTGTAGACTTCACCCTACAGGCTTCCCAGAACGGAGAAGTTCTGGAAGGAACTTATCCGGAAGCCAGCGATGATGCTGTAGATAACTACATGAGCACCATTGATCCCGGAAAAACCGTCACTGTATGCCAGGTATTTCTTCTGAAGGATACTACCAGTGATGTAACGCTTCAGGGCAAAGAAACTCTGAATGTAAGCGGCGGACAGACAACCTCTCAGATTCTGAAGCTGAAGTAAGATATCGGAATCGCCTGGCGGATATTTACGATCCAAATTCGATAAACCGGAAATTTACATTTTATCTTGCATATGAAAGGAAAACGGAAATTTCTCCTTCATGATTTTTTCATGGCTGGCAGAAATTTCCGTTTTTCTTTTTCTCATTCCTGTGTATATTTTTTCGATTCTATGAAAAACTATTTCCTGTATAACGAAAGGATGGTGACTTATGTCAAATAAATGTCTGCAGTACTTCACCCTGACCATTGCTGTGGTCGGTGCCATAAACTGGGGTCTGATCGGCTTCTTTAATTTTAATCTGGTAGCATTCCTGTTCGGAAGCATGAGCTGGCTCTCCCGGATCATCTACGGACTTGTAGGCTTATGTGGGCTTTATCTTCTGACCTTCTATACTCTGATCGATCAGGGTGAAACAACTGAATAAGCTACGCAGTAACACATAACGCGAAAAATCCTCTGCTGCATAAAAATAAAGCAGAGGATTTTTTCGCAACAAAAAAGAACTCTGATCATCCTCAGAGTTCCGAAGAGCGATAGACGGGGCTCGAACCCGCGGTCTCGACCTTGGCAAGGTCGCGCGTTACCAACTACGCCACTATCGCACAAGCGGGTGATGGGAATCGAACCCACGTATCCAGCTTGGAAGGCTGGTGTTCTACCATTGAACTACACCCGCAGTTATGAAATTATAAATCTTCATCCTTCGATGAGAGCGATAGACGGGGCTCGAACCCGCGGTCTCGACCTTGGCAAGGTCGCGCGTT
>NZ_JAJCGR010000021.1:0-70739 GCF_020553125.1 Blautia sp. MSK20_18 | reverse complement strand
CAATGCTCACAAGATCCTTAGTCTTGCTCGTCTGCCAGTTCCGACACTTCCGCATGACCGCATTTCCTTGGGATTTTTTATTTTCTCCCTCGCGACAAGTGATAGTATAGCAAAGTGGATCTTGTATGTCAACACCTTTTTTCAAAAGTTTTCTATTTTTTCGGTTTTTCTGTTATTTTGTCACGATTATCTTTGGTCCGGCACCCTTTGCACGGAGGAGTTTTTTGTATGCACTTACCCTGGAAGCCGGTACTTTAAATCTGCAATTGGAGCGAATTCCTTTAAATGCATTGGCTCCGGTCTTCGCTGTCGTAAGCTTTGTGCCGAAGATCGTTACATTGGAGAGTTTACTGCAGCCGTAGAAGGCTTTCGCACCTACTGTCATTATATTCGCTCCGATTTTCACTGTTGTCAGCTTCTTCGCTCCGGACATTGCAGAGGTGCCAATGGCTGTTACACGAAAGCTCTTTCCACCAATCTTTACTGTCGTCGGGATCGTAAGGGCCTTTCTTGCTGCCTTGTCCGTAGCTCCGGTAAAGACTACGGTTCCCTTGCCGGATGTGTCTGCACTGGATATCTTATATTTCAGCCTGCTGACTGTATAGACCGCGTTTTTCTGAACCGTGATCCGGAATTTTTTTGTAACAGAACCGTTATATTTTCCTTTTCCTTTGATAGTAACGGATGCAGTTCCGATATTTTTATTATTCTTCCAGGTAAGGGTGTAATCCCTTCCGTTTACAAGCTTCTTACCGCCATAGGTTATGGTGAGTGCCTGGGTCAGTGGCTTTCCGGTAAAGGCCCTGGTCTTAAGTGCGGATATCTTTGTTTTGCTGATATTGGTAACCGCTGCAGTTTGTCCACCAATGGAAACAAATTTCACATCTTTAAAAAATACATGATATAAATTTTCACTTTGATGCATTCTCTTTACATATCGTTCCGCTGCCGAGCCTGTATAACCTTCTACTGTAAAACCACCGGGAATAACTTCCTCTGCACCATTTCCCATGTTATAACGTATTCCTAATGCCAGTTCGCCAATATCTGTAACTGATTTCGGAATACGGATCTTTTTCAGCTTAAGGCAATCATGAAACGCCCAATCTTCGATCTTAGTCAGTCCCTCATGTAAGGTCACACTGGTCAGCCCGGTATTGCAAAATGTGGCAGACTCGATCTGCTTCAGACCGGCAGGTATGTCAATCTTATCCAAGGATGTACAATCTCTGAATGCATCTCCTCCTAATTTATTTAACTGAGACGGAAGCTGGATCTGTGCCAGATTTTCGCAGTTAAAAAATGCACCCTCACCCAGCTCTTTTAATTGAGGCGGAAGCTGTACCTGCTTCAGATTTTTGCAGTTACAAAATGCCCCTCCTCCTATCAGCGTCAGTTTTTCCGGAAGCTGGATATTTCTGAGTCCGGTCTCGAAAAATGCATTCCTTTCTATTTCTGTTACGGAATCCGGTAACGCAATAGAACTCAGCGCACTGCAGCCCCAAAATGCTCCGTCACTGATTTTTTCCAATACTGTATTCTCAAATATCACACTCTCCAGACTGCTGCAATCTCGAAAGGCATCCTCTCCAATAGACCTCACTCCATTTTTTAATGTAACCTTTTTCAGCCCGGTACATTTTCCAAACATATCTCTCGGCACATCCACTGCACCGGATATCACCACACTCTCTATATTTGGCACATCGTAAAAGCATTGCTCCGGCATATTCATGCCTGCATTTCCATGGATTTCCAGTTCCTTAATATATTTTTTCAGATTCCACATGCCCCATCTATCAAAGCCTGTGATCCCATTCCCGATTACAAGCTTATTTACTCTAGAAAAATCAATACCTGCATTCTTCAAAGCACTTTCAGATACCTCATTTTCTGTCAGCTCCGTGTTATTTCCCGTAATGGTCAGTGTTCCATTCCCATCCAGTGTCCACGTAAATTTTCCGTCAGAGTATTCTGCTGATGCCTGCACTGCATCCTTCGTTCCATCATCAAAAGCTATATTTTCTTCTTCTTCCTGTTCGCATTCCTCCAACGCTTCGGCTGCATCCATTGCCGCTTCCGGAGTCTCCGGATCTTCCTCTTCTGCAGTACCCTCTGGTGCTTCTTCACCAGACTCCATTACGCCTGTTTCCGCATTCTCCTGTACGTTGTTCCCGGTATCTGTATCTGTGGTTTCCTGTTCCTCTATAGTAGCCGATCCATCTGTGATATCTGCTTCCGCCTCTGCAATATCTTCCGGATCTGAGGATGCAGTATCTACACTTTCTTCTGCCAAAAATGTTGCTTCCTCACCCTCTGGTTCCATTTCTGCCGCCACTGTCAGCTCTGCCGGAGTCAGCGCCAGGCTTGCCGCTATAAGTACGGCCATGAGCTTTTTTCCTGCACTTTTTCTTCTCATATGACTATGCTCCTTCCATTTTCTTCTATCATAACATATAAACACGATATATTCTATCCGGATTCCTTTTTTACAGATATTTTTAGGCAGCAAAAAAAACTGCATCCGTTTCCAGATGCAGGTTTCCTAAATAAAAAATGCGGAAGATGGGACTTGAACCCACACGAGCGCAATGCTCACAAGATCCTTAGTCTTGCTCGTCTGCCAGTTCCGACACTTCCGCATATCGCATTTCTTCGGGATTCTTTATCTTCTCCCCCGCGACAAGTGATAGTATAGCAAAGTGCTTTTTGTATGTCAACAGTTTTTTTCTAAAAAAATCCAAAAATATTTTTTGTTTATACAATTAATACATTTCGTTTAATAACAATCTGAGACAGAGAATCTTTCATCCCAGAATTTATACTCCGACACAGGTTACGCCTCAGTCGTAAAAAGAGCAGCCTCTTCACAAAGGCCGCCCTTCTGTCTCACTTCTGTTTTCTTCTATATGGATCAGTCAAAAATGATCAGTGCCATGAACACAAGATCTGTGTCGCCTGTATTGGTAAGACCGTGTCCTTTTCCATCTGGTGTGATGGTGATGTCGCCGGCCTTTACCGGACGTTTCACGCCGTTATCGTCGTACTCGCCTTCACCGCTTAAGATATAGTAGGTTTCTGTCTCGCCATGATGCTCATGGTATCCCAGAGAACATCCTTTTTCGATGGTAACCTGTGCGTAAAGTCCGCATTTTCCCTTCAGCTCGTCTCCCTCAAGAATGTCTTTGATGATCACATGGCCTTTACCGCCGCACATATTTTCTACTCTTCTGATACCCATGATAAAATCCCCTTTCGTGATTGCGTAAATTGTGAAATTTTACGAACACAGGCTTTCTGCGGCCTGTGCCTTACTTCCTGTACAATTATAAATGATATGATAAATTTTCGCAATCCTTATTATTATTTTCACAAATTAACTTACAGGCAAATTTTTCCCACTGCTTATTGCTTTTCGCAACCCTGCCGGGAGCTTCTATTCGCAATTGAAGCAGGATACTTCTTTGATCCGGTTAAAAAACGAAGCAGCTCTTTTCCAAAGACCTGCTCCGCAATTTATACTCATATTACAGATTTTTAATTCTCTCAATTGCCTCAAGAGTATTCTCATAGCTTCCGAATGCTGTCAGACGGAAATATCCCTCACCATGTGCACCAAAGCCTGAACCTGGTGTTCCTACGATGTGTGCTTTCTCAAGGAGATAATCAAAGAACTCCCAGGAGGTCATCTGATCCGGTGTTTTCAGCCAGATATATGGAGCATTTTTTCCACCGGACACGGAAAATCCTGCTGCGGAAAGTCCCTCCAGGATCGTCTTTGCATTACGCATGTAATAAGCGATCTGCTCCTTCAGCTGTGCTTTTCCCTCCGGAGAGTAAACAGCCTCGCCTGCTCTCTGTACAATGTACGGAGCACCGTTAAACTTGGTTCCGTGGCGTCTTGCCCAGAGACTGTGAAGCTCTACGCCATCACGCACCAGTTCCTTCGGAACAACAGTAAATCCAAGACGAACGCCTGTAAAGCCTGCATTTTTGGAAAAGCTTCGAAGCTCGATGGCACAGGTTCTCGCACCCTCGCACTCATAAATGCTGTGCGGGACATCCTCCTCAGAAATATATGCCTCATATGCTGCATCATAGATGATCACACAACCGTTTTTGTTGGCGTAGTCGACCCACTCCTGAAGAGCTGCCTTTGTGATAGCACCACCGGTGGGATTGTTCGGGAAGCAGAGATAGATCAGATCCGGTACCTCATCTGCCGGGATCTCCGGAAGGAAACCATTCTCCTCTTTGCAGGGCATGTAGATCACACCGTCAAAATTCTCTCTCTCCTTGTTATACAGACCAGTACGTCCGGCCATAACGTTGGTATCTACATATACAGGATAAACCGGGTCGCAGACTGCAACCTTGTTATCCAGTCCGAAGATCTCCTGGATGTTTCCGGAATCACTTTTTGCTCCATCGGAAACAAAGATCTCGTCTGCGCTGATGTCGCAGCCTCTGGACTGATAATCATTTTTTGCAATGGCACTTCTTAAGAATTCATATCCGAGATCCGGAGCATATCCGTGGAAGGTTTCTGCGTGTGCCATCTCGTCTACGGATTTATGAAGGGCATCGATGATCGCCGGTGCAAGGGGCTGTGTCACATCACCGATTCCAAGACTGATCACAGAATCCTTAAATTCCGGATTTGCCTCCTTATATGCGCTTACCTTCTTTGCAATATTGGAAAACAGATAGCTTCCCGGAAGTTTTAAATAATTCTGATTTACTGTAACCATAGTATTTTATCTCCTTCTCTCAATTTCCTCTGCCAGTGCTTTTCTGACGCTGTCAGGATTTGCCTTGCCTTTCAGTTCTCTCATCAGCTGTCCTACAAAAAATCCCATAACCTTATCCTTGCCGCCCAGAAGCTCTGCCAGCGGTCCGGGGTTTGCATCTACGATCTTTTTCACAGTTTCGGTGAGAAGGCCTGTATCTTCTACGATCTTAAGACCATTCTCTTCTATATATACAACCGGATCAATATCCTCGTCAAATACTTTTTCAAATACTTTCTTGGCATTCTGTGCGCTGACCTCTTTTTTCTCCACCATGGAAAGAAGGTCTGCCAGATGCTTCGGTGTAAAGCTTACCTTTTCCGGATCAAGGCCCTTGTCCTTTGTCAGTCGGAGAACCTCCACCATAAACCAGTTTGCCACCTTTTTCGGGTTTCCGAGAAGAACTGCTGTCTCCTCAAAAAGTCCTGCCAGATGTCTGGATTCGGTCAGGATCCCTGCATCATAAGCCGGAAGCTCATACTCCTTCTGATAACGCTCCATCTTGGCTTCACGAAGCTCCGGAATGGAAGTACGCAGCTCTTCGATCCATGCATCGGAAATGTGGATCGGCGGAAGATCCGGGTCCGGGAAGTAACGGTAATCCTTTGCATCCTCCTTGGAACGCATAGCATGGGAAGACTCTTTGTTATCGTCCCATCTTCTTGTCTCCTGTACAACGGCTCTTCCTTCTTCCAGAAGCTCGATCTGACGTTCTCTCTCTCCTTCGATCGCTCTCGCAATGGCCTTGAAGGAGTTCAGGTTCTTCATCTCTGTTCTTGTTCCGAAGGTCTCACTTCCCACCTCACGGACGGAAAGGTTGACATCGGCACGCATGGAGCCCTCCTGGAGCTTACAGTCAGAAACTCCAAGATACTGCATGGTGCAGCGGAGCTTTTCCAGATATGCGATAACCTCCTCGGAACTTCTCATATCCGGCTCGGATACGATCTCGATCAGCGGTACCCCGCTTCGGTTGTAGTCAACCAGGGAGCAGTCCTCCCACTCATCATGGATCAGCTTACCGGCATCCTCCTCCATATGCATCTCATGGATACGTACGGTCTTTTTGCCTGCGGAAGTCTCGATCTCAACAGCTCCGTCATAGCAGATCGGCAGATACAGCTGAGAGATCTGGTAGTTCTGGGGATTATCCGGGTAAAAATAGTTCTTACGGTCAAACTTACAGTACTGATGGATATGACAGTTTGCCGCAAGACCTGCCTTGATGGCAAACTCTACCACTTTTTTGTTGAGGACCGGAAGAGAGCCCGGCATACCGGTGCAGACCGGGCAGGTATGTGTATTTGGTGCGCCTCCGAATTCTGTGGAGCATCCGCAGAAGATCTTTGTTTTTGTGGCAAGCTCCACATGCACCTCAAGTCCTATGACTGTCTCATACTGTTTCATGCCTTTTCTCCCCCTTCCATTGCTGTTCCGAAATCACCACGTTTTTTCTCATAGGCGTGTGCTGCGCGGAACAGGTTGTTTTCTTTGAAGCAGTCACCGATCATCTGGATCCCGATCGGAAGTCCTGCTGCGTCTTTTCCGCATGGAACTGTGATTCCGGGAAGTCCGCACAGGTTTACTGCTACCGTATAAATATCGCCAAGATACATGGCAAGAGGATCTTTCAGGCTCTCTCCCAGCTTCGGTGCGGTAAACGGTGATGCCGGGGCAAGAAGAACATCATATTTGGAAAAGGCCTGATCAAATTCCTTTTTGATAAGGGCTTTTGTGCGAAGTGCTTTCAGATAGTAAGCATCGTAGTAACCGGAGCTTAACACAAAGGAGCCAAGCATGATACGGCGTTTTACTTCCTCGCCGAAACCTTCAGTCCTTGTCTTCTTGTACATATCATGAAGTCCCTCGTACTCTTTTGCACGGAAGCCGTACTTCACACCGTCAAAGCGCTCCAGATTGGAGCTGGCCTCTGCGCTGGCAATGATGTAGTAAGCAGGGATCATATATTCTGTTGTCTTCATGGAGAAAAATTCTACGACTGCACCCATCTCGGTAAGGCTTTTCAGCGTATTCATAAATGCCTCTTTTACCTCCGGGTTCAGTCCCTCTGAGAGATATTCCTTCGGCACACCGAATTTCATTCCCACGATCTTATCTGTCATGGAAGAGGAGAAAGCAAGATCCTCTCTCTTCATGGAAGTGCTGTCTTTTGCATCGTGTCCGGCAATGATCTCAAGGAGTGCCGCACAGTCCGCAACATCTTTTCCAACCGGTCCGATCTGATCCAGAGAGGATGCATAAGCAACCAGTCCGTAACGGGATACTGTTCCGTAGGTCGGTTTGATTCCGGTAACACCGCAGTAGGAGCTTGGCTGACGGATGGAACCGCCGGTATCAGAACCCAGTGCCAGGTAAGTCTCTCCTGCTGCCACTGCCGCACAGGAGCCGCCGGAGGAGCCGCCCGGAACATGCTCCAGATCCCACGGGTTTCTGGTGACGCCGTAAGCGGATGTCTCTGTGGTACTTCCCATGGCGAACTCATCCATGTTTGTCTTTCCGATGATCACAAGACCTGCCTGTTCCAGACGGTCAATAACCTCGGCATTGTACTGCGGCACAAAATTCTCAAGGATCTTTGATGCACAGGTAGTTGTTTTTCCCTTAATGCAGATATTATCCTTAATTGCAATAGGTACACCGGCAAGAAGTCCTGTATAGGTTCCATCCTCAATGCCCTTCTGTACCTCTTTTGCTCTTGCATAGGCTTCTTTTTTGTAAGTATCAAGATAAGCGTGGACCTTGTCCTCTTTTGCTTCGATCTGATCAAATACGTATTTCACACCGTCCAGGACGCTTATCTGATGCTGCTTGATCTTTTCCGCAAGCTGTAATGCGGTTAATTTTCCCAAATCCATGTCCTGTCTCCTGTCTTATCCAATTGTTTTCGGAACCTGATACTGGTTTTCTTTCTGTTTCGGTGCATTGGCAAGCATCGCCTCATGATTGTCTCCGTTTGTCACAATATCTTCACGAAATACATTTTCGTCCTCAAAAATATGGGACATGGGCTCTACGGAAGAAGTGTCAAGTTCATCCAGCTTGTCTACATAATCCAGCATCTTCTGCATGTCCTCTTTTGCTTTTTCCTTTTCATCCTCTGTCAGAGAAAGTTTTGCAAGGATGCAGACATTTTCCATTGTTTCATCATCGATTATCTTTGCCATCTTTTTTCTCCTTATTACGGCTCAAGTCTGTTCATATCACGTGGGAACAGACAGGTCTCACGAACGTTTTCTTCTCCGAGGATTTGCATGGTAAGACGTTCCAGTCCGATTCCAAGTCCTCCGTGAGGCGGCATTCCATGCTTGAAGGTATCCAGGTACTGCTCCATACCCTCTTCATCCATACCACGGGCTGCGATCTTATCCTTCAGCATCTGATAATCATGGATACGCTGTCCGCCTGTAGTTACCTCAAGTCCCTTGAACAGAAGGTCAAAGCTTAATGTAAATTTCTCATCTGACGGATCATCCATTGCGTAGAACGGACGCTTCTTAGACGGATAATGTGTGACAAAAACAAAATCAGCATCATATTCTTCTTTGAAATATCTTCCGATCAGCGCTTCTTCCTCCGGCTCCAGATCATATGGGTTGCGGATCTTACGATTATATTTTTCGGCTACCAGCTCTTTGGCCTTGTCAAAACGTACTGCCGGGATCTTGTCCACCTTCGGAAGCTCCACCTTCAGAATGGAAATCTCATGAGCGTAGTCTTTCTTAAGAAGTTCTACCGCATACTGGAGAAATCCGGTTTCCATCTCCATGATATCCTCAAATCCGTTGATATAGCCCATCTCAAAATCAAGGCTTGTATATTCATTCAGATGACGTTTTGTATTATGCTTCTCTGCACGGAATACAGGGCCGGTCTCAAATACACGGTCAAAAACACCTACCATCATCTGTTTATAAAACTGCGGGCTCTGTGCCAGAACTGCCGGTTTATGGAAATAACTCAGCTTGAACAGGTTTGCACCACCCTCTGCACCTCTGGCTCCGATCTTCGGTGTGTGGATCTCGGTGAACCCCTTCTCATAGAGGTAATCACGAAATGCCCGCACCAGAGCCTCCTGGATCTTGAATTTTGCACGCTCCTGCACATTACGCAGGGCGATAGGACGATAATTCAGCTTTGCCTCCAGGGAAGTGTTCAGCTTCCATTTGTCGATGGCCAGCGGAAGAGGCTCTGCAGGTGAGGAAAGGATCTCCACATGGCTGATGCGGAGTTCTCTTCCGTGAGGTGCTCTTTCTTCCTCATGAAGAGTTCCTGTGAGGCGCACACACATCGCCTCCTTCAGATCATGAATGGAAACATTTGTCTTGTCGTTTTCATATACGGTCTGAAAAAGCCCTTCTTTTTTTCGAAGTATCACAAATGCCACGTCACCCATATTACGGATGCTGTGTATTGCACCTTCCACTGTTGCTTCCTGGTCTTTCATGCTCTCGGAAAGAAGCACATCCCAGGCACATTCTCTAGTCTTACAGATTCCATCCATAAATTCCATTCCCTCATCCTCCAATTCAAAGTAGTTTCACCGAATCAGGAAATCCCCTGCGGAATTTTTCCCGATCCGGTGTGATATCAGGCATTCAGAGCAGATCATTTCTGTCCGCCCTGTTGTTTTTTACACAGAATCATATAAAAGCATCAGAACCATCTGGGCCGTTTCCACCATATTGGTTCCGGAATCCATACTGCATTTCTGGATATAGCGGTATGCGTCATCCTCGCTCAGGTGATTTCTTTCCATTAAAAGCATCTTTGCATTTGAAATATAATTCTGTTCTTTCCATGAACGCTGCTTCGGCTTTTTCTTATCTTTTTTCCAGCGCCTTTCGATCTGAGAGATCATCATGCTCACCGTATTTACCAGATCTCCGACCTTCAGAGGCATTCCCACACATAAAATGGATGTTGGCGCCTCACTGATCACTCCCCGGGAGGCCATAAGCAGCATTTCAAAATAATCCGGCATATAGTCCAGAAGATCACGGTAGTACATATCCTGAAGATGATAACCGCAAAGCAGAACGCCGCCATCAAGCTCCGAGATACTGGCAAGGGCATTGGCACCTGAATTGCATACTGCCGCCACCGTGAATCCATATCGGTTAAGGACTGTGCGGATCTTTTTTGCATCTTCTATTTTCGGTAATGCAATCACGATACTCGTGTTCATAAGCCGCCACTCTCTTTCGTCCCATTATGCCTCGTTCATCAGATCCGATACAGATACTCCTCGATCTCCCAGTCGGAAATCTCCTGGGAATAACGCAACCACTCTTTTCTCTTTGCCTGCGCATACTGTTTGCAGAAAGCTTCTCCAAGGATTTCCTTCATCCAGCTGCTGTCCTCAAACAGTGTGATCGCTTCCCGCAGGTTCTCCGGTAAATTCTCGATACCCTGTTCCTTCTGATCCGACTCGGAAAGAGAACGGTTAGAAGCTTTTGTAGGATAGATCTTCTTCTGGATTCCATCCAGGCCCGCTGCCAGGCATACCGCAAAAACAAGGTATGGGTTGGATGCAGCATCCGGGCTTCGAAGCTCGATCCTGGTATCAGCACCATTGACTCTCGGGATCCTTACCAGTGAATTCTGGTTATTTCTCGTCCAGGTCAGCTCTGTAGGCGCATCAAATCCAGGTACAAGACGCTTATAAGAATTTACAAGCGGATTGGTGATCAGAGTCATCTCACGGCTGTGAGCCAGAAGACCTCCGATAAAATAGTATGCCTCTTCACTTAATCTGGTCGGATCCTCCGGATCCACGAAAATATTTTTTCCATTTTTAAACAGCGAAAAATGGATATGCATGGCTGAACCGTTTACTTCCCGTCTTGGCTTCGGCATAAATGTCGCATGAAGTCCATGACGTTTGGCTACAGTTCTTACCGCCATCTTAAAGGTTATAACTTCGTCTGCCATCTCACGTGCTTCCCCGTAATGAAGGGCGATCTCATGCTGTGCAGGTGCTGTCTCATGATGAGAGGATTCCACCTCAAATCCCATATCCTCAAGAGTCAGTACCATGTCACGTCTTGCATTTTCGCCTAAGTCCACCGGACTTACATCCAGATATCCGGCCTTTTCGTGAGAAACCGTTGTAGGCATTCCGTTATCATCAATATGAAACAGGAAAAACTCGCATTCCGGGTCAACATAACAGGTATACCCTGCCTCCTCTGCTGCCTGCGCTGTTTTTTTCAGAATATATCTGGAGCTCATCTCATGCTCTGATCCGTCTGCACGGCGCATATCACAGATCAGTCTTGCAACCTTTCCCTGCTGAGGACGCCATGGAAGAATTGAAAAAGTATTATAATCCGGATACAGAATCAGATCCGGCTCCTTTTCTCCCACAATGCCCGCAATATGAGAGCCATATACAACGCACTGGTTATCCAGGGCTCTTGGAAGCTCTCTTGCTGTGATCGCAATATTTTTCAGAGTTCCAAACATATCTGTAAACTGGAGGCGGATGAACTCTACGTCTTCCTCCTCTGCCATTGCAAGAATCTCTTCTCTGGTATAATTCCCCATAGTATTCTCTCCTTTATTTCCTCATCACACAAAATAATTACCCTCAAAATCAGAAAAAGGGTGCACTTCAGAGAGCTTCCGCTCCTGAAGAACACCCTTGTTCATGGACGTAATTATAGCAATCGGTCAATTCTTTGTCAACCATTTTTTAAAAGGGGCAAAAGTTCAAAAGCTTTATCGCGGAAACACGAACAGTTTTTTTGACCTTTTGCCCCTGATATCTGTTATTTTACTGTAAATATGAATAGCTCATCAGTGATTCATCCACTGCTTTCGCAGCCTCACGTCCCTCATGGATCGCCCATACGACAAGGGACTGTCCACGATGCATATCACCTGCTGTGAACACACGATCTACGCTTGTTGCATACTGCTCCGGTTTTGTTTCCACATTGGTTCTTGGTGTAAGCGCTACACGGAAAGCATCTGTCACATATTTCTCGCTGCCAAGGAAGCCGGCTGCAATAAGGACCACATCTGCAGGAATCACTTCCTCACTGCCCTCGACCGGCACCATATTGAATCTTCCGGTCTTTTCATCCTTTACGCTTTTCAGTTTTACGATCTTGGCCTTGCAGACATTTCCTTTTTTGTCCTTGATAAACTCGGTAACGGTTGTCTGATAGATTCGAGGATCATGGCCGAATACTGCAATAGCCTCTTCCTGGCCGTAATCGGTTTTCAGGACCTTCGGCCACTCCGGCCATGGATTGGAAGGAGTTCTTGCTGCAGGAGGCTGCGGCATCATCTCAAGCTGTGTTACAGATTTCGCTCCCAGACGGATGGATGTTCCCACACAGTCATTACCGGTATCACCACCGCCGATGACCAGAACATTTTTGCCCTTTGCAAGCTCATATGGAAATTTTGCAAAATCTGTATCCAGAAGACTTTTTGTTACCTGCTTCAGGAAATCCACTGCAAAGTAAATTCCCTTGGCATCTCTTCCCGGAACCTTGATATCTCTCGGATGAGAAGCTCCACAGCAGAGAAGGACACGGTCATAATCCTTCAGAAGCTGTTCTGCAGTGATGTCAACACCAACATTGATATTGGTAACAAATTTCACGCCTTCCTCTTCCATCAGCTTCAGTCTGCGGTCAATGATCTTTTTCTCCAGCTTCATGTTCGGAATGCCGTAGCGGAGAAGTCCTCCGATACGGTCGTTTCTCTCAAATACGGTTACGCTGTGGCCACGGCGGTTCAGCTGCTGTGCTGCTGCCAGTCCGGAAGGACCACTTCCGATGACTGCGATCGTCTTTCCTGTGCGGACAGGCGGGATCTGCGGTTTTACCCATCCTTCTGCATAGGCTGTCTCAATGATCGCTTTCTCATTCTCCTTTGTGCTGACCGGATCTCCGTTCAGGTTACAGGTACATGCAGCTTCGCAAAGTGCTGGACACACTCTGGATGTAAACTCCGGAAAGCTGTGTGTCTTGTTTAAACGAAGGAATGCCTGCTTCCAGTTTCCTGTGTACACAAGATCATTTGTCTCAGGAACCAGGTTGTGCAGCGGGCAGCCGGAAGCCATTCCGCCGATCATCATACCTGACTGGCAGAAGGGGACGCCGCAAGCCATGCAGCGTGCTCCCTGAAGTTTCTGTTTTTCTTTATTTAATGGAATACGAAATTCGTTGAAATTCTGAATACGTTCCTTTGGCGGCAGAACCTTTGCCGTTTCTCTTTCATAATCTAAAAATCCAGTTGGCTTTCCCATTTCCTCATCCTCCTTAATGTTTCACGCCGATGCTCTCATAGAACGCTTCCATCTGTGCCTGCTGGCTGGTCAGACCTTTTTCTTCCAGCTTTGCACTTAATGTGATCATTCTCTTGTACTCATCCGGAATGAGTTTTTTGAAGTGAGGCAGATAGGAATCAAAATCAGCCAGCACCTTCTTACCGATCTCAGAGCCTGTTGCTTCCACATGAGCCTCGATAAGATCACGAAGCTCTTTTTTATCATATTTATTCTCCACTTTTTCAATGGAGATCATTGCTTTATTGAGGTTCTTATAAAGAACGTTATCCACATCAAGGACATAAGCGATACCGCCGCTCATACCTGCTGCAAAGTTCTTTCCTGTTTTTCCAAGAACTACCACACGGCCGCCTGTCATGTACTCGCAGCCATGCTCGCCAACACCCTCAACAACTGCAACCGCACCGGAGTTACGTACTGCAAAACGCTCACCGGCAACACCGTTGATAAATGCAGTTCCGCTGGTCGCACCATAGAGTGCCACGTTTCCGACGATGATGTTCTCTTCAGCCTTGTATCCGGCCTTCTCCGGAACCTTAACGATCAGCTTTCCACCGGAAAGGCCTTTTCCGAAGTAGTCGTTGCTGTCACCGGTCAGTTTCAATGTCAGTCCTTTCGGAATAAAGGCACCGAAGCTCTGTCCGCCTGCACCTGTACAGTTTACAGTTACCGTATCCTCCGGAAGTCCATCCTTATGATTTCTTGTGATCTCAGATCCGAGGATGGTACCAAATGCACGGTCTGTATTGGTAACATTTACATCAACAGAAACTTTCTCACCCTTCTGGATCGCCGGTGCACATTTCTTGACCAGAACTTTTTCATCCAGAGTTTTCTCAAGATTGAAATTGTATACAGCCTTCGGATCAAAGGTTACTTTGCCCTTTCCTGCATATGGGTTATTCAAGATGGCACTTAAGTCAACCTTACCCTTATGCGGCTCCTGCACACTGTCAGAAACTGTAAGAAGGTCTGTACGACCTACCATCTCATCGATGGTGGCAACACCAAGGCGTGCCATGTACTCTCTCAGCTCCTGTGCAATAAAGCGCATGAAGTTCTCCACATACTCCGGTTTTCCGCGGAATCTCTTACGCAGCTCCGGGTTCTGTGTAGCCACACCTACCGGGCAGGTATCCAGATTGCAGACTCTCATCATCACGCAGCCCATCGTTACAAGTGGCGCTGTTGCAAAACCGAATTCCTCTGCACCGAGAAGTGCTGCAATGGCAACGTCACGGCCGCTCATCAGCTTACCGTCTGTCTCGATACGTACACGGTTACGAAGTCCGTTCATGATCAGCGTCTGGTGTGTTTCTGCAAGTCCAAGCTCCCATGGAAGTCCTGCATTATGGATAGAGCTTCTTGGCGCTGCTCCTGTACCTCCGTCATATCCGGAGATCAGAACAGTCTGTGCACCGGCCTTTGCAACACCGGCTGCAACCGTACCAACACCCGCCTCAGAAACCAGCTTTACGGAAATATCCGCATATTTATTGGCGTTTTTCAGGTCATAGATCAATTCTGCCAGATCCTCGATAGAGTAGATATCATGATGTGGCGGCGGAGAGATCAGGCTGACTCCCGGTGTGGAATGACGGGTTTTTGCGATCCACGGATATACCTTCTTTGCAGGAAGATGTCCGCCCTCACCCGGCTTTGCACCCTGTGCCATCTTGATCTGGATCTCTCTTGCGGAAACCAGATAACGGCTGGTAACGCCGAAACGTCCGCTGGCTACCTGTTTGATCGCAGAGCAGCGGTCATTGTCTGTTCCTGCTGAATCCAGACGCTCATCACTTTCACCACCCTCACCGGTGTTGGATTTTCCATGGAGATGGTTCATGGCAATAGCCAGTGTCTCATGTGCTTCCTGGGAAATAGAACCGTAGGACATGGCACCTGTCTTAAATCGTTTTACAATATCCTCAACACTCTCAACCTGGTCGATCGGAATAGGCTCCTTGGCAAACTTAAAGTCCAGAAGACCTCTTAAGTTTCCATGACCCTCGTCATCCACCAGCTTTGTATATTCCTTGAACATCTCATAGCTGCCCTGTTTTGTGGACTGCTGGAGAAGATGAATGGTACGCGGGTTATATTTGTGCTCCTCACCCTGGCTTCTCATCTTATGGGCACCTACGCTGTCCAGAGTAAGATCTGTGGCAAGTCCAAGGGGATCAAATGCCTCAGAATGAAGTTTTTCTACATTATCCTCGATATCTTCCAATGTGATTCCGCCTACACGACTTACGGTTCCTGTAAAGTAACGATCGATCACATCCTGGGAAATTCCGATTGCCTCAAAGATCTGAGATCCCTGATAGGACTGGATAGTGGAAATACCCATCTTGGAAGCGATCTTTACGATACCGCTGATCACTGCATGATTGTAATCATCAACGGCTGCGTAATAGTCCTTATCCAGCATATGTGTATCGATCAGCTCATGGATCGTATCCAGTGCCAGATACGGATTGACTGCACTTGCACCATATCCGAGGAGTGTTGCGAAATGATGTACCTCTCTCGGCTCACCGGACTCCAGGATCAGGGCAAGGGAAGTGCTCTTCTTTGTTTTTACAAGATGCTGATGTACTGCGGAAACCGCCAGCAGGGACGGGATCGGCATATGGTTCTCATCCACACCGCGGTCAGAAAGGACCAGGATGTTTGCTCCCTCACGGAAGGCTTTGTCTACCTCTACGAACAGACGGTCAATGGCACGTTCAAGCTTTGTGCTCTTATAATATAATGTAGAAAGTGTTACAACCTTAAAGCCGTCCTTTTTCATATTCTTGATCTTCAGCATATCGGTATTGGTCAGAATCGGATTGTTGATCTTCAGCACCTGACAGTTCTCCGGCTTCTGGATCAGAAGGTTTCCGTCTTTACCTACATATACACTTGTAGAAGTAACGATCTCTTCACGGATCGCATCGATCGGCGGGTTTGTTACCTGTGCAAAAAGCTGCTTGAAATAATCGAACAACGGATAATGTTCCTTGGAAAATACTGCAAGGGGAGTATCATGTCCCATGGCTCCGATGCTTTCTGCGCCGTTTAATGCCATGTTTCGGATCGAAGTACGGTACTGCTCATAAGTATATCCGAAGGCTTTCTGAAGGCGTGCTCTCTCCTCCGGAGTGTATTCGACAACTCTCTGATTCGGGATCTTGATATCACGAAGCTGTACCAGATTGCTGTCCAGCCACTCACCATAAGGCTGTTTTTTCGCATATTTTTCTTTGAGCTCATTGTCATCAATGACACGACCCTGAACGGTATCAACCAGAAGCATTTTTCCCGGATGAAGACGTTCTTTTAATACGATCTTCTCCTCATCCACAGGAAGAACACCAACCTCGGAGGAAAGGATCATATAGCCATCAGATGTGATATAGTATCTGGATGGACGAAGACCGTTTCTGTCAAGAACCGCTCCCATCACATCACCATCTGAGAACAGAATGGACGCAGGACCGTCCCATGGCTCCATCATAGTCGCATAGTACTGATAAAAATCTCTCTTCTCCTGAGAGATCGTATCGTTGTTTGCCCATGGCTCCGGAATCGTGATCATCACTGCAAGTGGAAGATCCATTCCACTCATAACCAGGAATTCCAGGGTATTGTCAAGCATTGCAGAGTCAGAACCATTACGGTTAACTACAGGAAGGACCTTGTGAAGCTCATCCTTCAGATACGGAGACTCCATGTTTTCCTCACGTGCAAGCATCTTATCGGCGTTTCCGCGGATTGTGTTGATCTCACCGTTATGTACGATGAAACGGTTCGGATGAGCTCTCTCCCAGCTTGGATTCGTGTTGGTACTGAAACGGGAATGTACCACTGCAATGGCAGACTCGTAATCCTGGCTCTGAAGATCGCCAAAGAAGGTACGGAGCTGTCCTACCAGAAACATACCTTTGTATACGATGGTACGGCTGTTCATGGAAACTACGTAAGTATTATCATTACTCTGTTCAAATTCACGACGTGCGATGTAAAGCATACGGTCAAAGGCAAGACCTTTTTCCACATCCTCCGGCTTTTTAACAAATGCCTGCATAATGCACGGCATGCACTCTTTCGCTTTATGACCAAGAACCTCCGGGAAGACCGGTACTGTACGCCATCCAAGAAGCTCCAGACCCTCTTTTTCCACGATGATCTCGAACATCTTCTTTGCCTGGGCACGTTTGATCTCCTGCTGTGGGAAAAAGAGCTGGGCTACACCGTATTCTCTCTCTCCGCCGATATCAAAGCCTTCTTTTTTACAGACCTTCTTAAAAAATTTGTGGGAGATCTGAAGAAGGATACCGACACCATCACCGGTTTTTCCTTCTGCATCCTTACCAGCACGATGCTCAAGATTCTCTACGATCTTAAGAGCATTGGCAACTGTATCATGTGTTTTCTTTCCTTTTATATTAACAACGGCTCCGATACCGCAGTTATCATGTTCAAATTCAGGGCGGTAGAGGCCCTGCTGCTGATTTGCTACTTCTCTCATTTTTCTCATCCTTTCATTGCAGCTTCTTCTGCCGTCTTTTTATCAACTGCCGCCTGCACAAATCCACGGAACAGTGGATGTGCATGGTTTGGCCTGGATTTAAATTCCGGATGTCCCTGTGTTCCCACAAAGAACGGATGTCCGGCAATTTCGATCATCTCAACAATGTGAGCATCCGGGGATGTTCCTACAATGGACATTCCCTTTTCGTCCAGTTCCTTACGGAATGCGTTGTTTACCTCATAACGATGTCTGTGACGTTCCTGGATCTCTTTCTTTCCAAAAAGCTCATAGGATCTGGAGCCTTCTGCAAGCACACACGGATAGCTTCCAAGACGAAGAGTTCCTCCAAGATCTTCCACATCCTCCTGATCCGGCATCAGGGCAATGACCGGATGTGTTGTTTCCGGTGCCAGCTCAATACTGTTGGCATCTTCATATCCAAGCACATGGCGGGCAAATTCCACAATAGCCATCTGCATTCCCAGGCAGATCCCAAGGTATGGGATCTTATGAACTCTTGCATACTGTGCCGCAAGGATCATTCCTTCTGTACCACGGTTTCCGAATCCTCCCGGAACCAGGATTCCATCTACAGAATGGAGAGTCTGATCCAGATTTTTTTCATTGAGTTCTTCGGAGTCCACCCAGGTGATATCAACCTTTGCACGGCAAGAGATCCCGCCATGCTTCAGTGCTTCCACAACACTCAAATATGCATCATGAAGCTGTGTATATTTACCAACCATGGCGATCTTTACTGTTTTATCCGGGTGGCGGAGATTTTCTACCATATTTTCCCAGTCTGTAAGATCTGGTTTGCGATTCTCCAGTCTTAAGCTCTGCAGTACTACGTCTGCAAGCTTTTCTCTCTCCATTGCAAGAGGAGCTTCATATAAATATTCCACATCCAGATTCTGAAGCACATTGCTTACAGGCACATTACAGAACAGGGCGATCTTTCCACGGATATCCTCGGTAAGAGGATATTCACTTCTGCATACCAGGACATCCGGCTGGATTCCCATTCCCTGAAGTTCTTTTACACTGGCCTGGGTGGGTTTGGTCTTCATCTCTCCGGAAGCACGGAGATACGGGATCAGAGTTACATGGATAAGGATCGCATTGTCATGTCCCACATCATGCTGGAACTGACGGATGGATTCCAGGAACGGCTGGCTCTCAATATCACCGACTGTACCACCAACCTCGATGATGGCAATTCTGTCTTCGTCTGCGGATTTTGCTCTGTAAAAACGGCTCTTGATCTCATTGGTAATATGCGGGATCACCTGAACGGTACCTCCGCCGAAATCACCATGACGCTCTTTCTGAAGAACAGACCAGTAAATCTTACCGGTTGTCACATTGGAATTTTTGTCAAGGCTTTCATCAATGAAACGCTCATAATGTCCAAGGTCAAGGTCAGTCTCTGTACCGTCATCCGTTACAAAAACCTCTCCATGCTGAATGGGATTCATAGTTCCCGGGTCAATATTAATGTAGGGATCAAATTTCTGCATGGTCACCTGATACCCTCTGGCTTTCAGAAGGCGCCCAAGAGACGCTGCGGTAATTCCTTTTCCCAGACCGGAAACAACTCCACCTGTTACAAAAACATACTTTACTGCCATCTTCGATTTCCTCCTCCATTTTGTGTCCCACAACAAAAAGGCGTCCGGAACAGATTCCAAGGGGTGAGAATTCCCCTGTGGTATCCGTTCCTGACGCCTTTGTCAGTTATCTTTCATATAAAATATGGTTTACTATAAACTATTTTTTTTTATTTGTCAATAACTGATTTTTCATATAGTCTGCGGAATTTCTTCCTATGAAATGGATGCAAAGAAAAAACAGACGCCTGCTGAGGATTTCAAACTGATCTCCTGTCTCTGCAGTCACGTCTGCCTTTTCTTTTTATGTCTTTCATATCTTGTCTGTCTCTGCACTGTCTGTCAGGCAACTGCATATTTCTGAAGGAAACGATCAAACTCATGATCCTCGCCATGACAGGTTACTGTAAGAACTCTGGTCAGATCCATGCTGAGGATTCCAAGAATAGATTTTGCATCAATTAAAATTCTGTTATATGAAATATCTACATCAAAATCACATTTACTTGCAGCCTTAACAAATTCTTTAACATCCTCTGTCGCATTCAATCTAATTTTTTTAGACATAAATATCATCCTCTCTTTTATCTCGGCAAAAAACCGGCCTTTTTTCGGCCTTGCTGTTTTCCTGTATATTCCAGACCAGCGGCCTTTTTCATCTGGCTGTTCCACATTATGTCTCATGTTGTCAGATTTGTCAAGTTGATGTTTTTTATCGTTTTTAAGAGTCTTTCTATAAAAACCCGGATTTTATATGACAAAATCCGGGTTTTTTATATATTTATTGTGCAGTTTTTACATTTTCGTTTTTCAATCCATTATTTTTTACTGTGAGATTAATTCCACATAGTTCATTAATCCTGTTTGATTTCTGCCGGTATTTCCATCGGATAATTGCCATCAAAACATGCTTTACACAGCGGAAGTCCACCTGCCATGCCTTCCAGATAATCGATCTGCATATAACCCAGGGAGTCTGCACCGATCATCTTACGGATTTCTTCCGTGCTGTGCTGTGCTGCGATGAGCTGGTCATTGGACGGCACATCGGTACCAAAATAACAGGGATGTAAAAATGGCGGGGAGCTGATACGTACATGGACTTCTTTTGCTCCTGCTTCTTTCAGCATGTGGATCAGATTGGCAATGGTAGTTCCGCGGACAATGGAATCATCCACCAGAACGATTCTCTTCCCCTTCACCACGGATTCCAGAACGCTCAGCTTCAGATGGACACTGGACTCTCTCTCCTGCTGTGTAGGCTTGATAAAAGTTCTTCCAATGTAACTGTTTTTATAGAACGCAAAGCCAAACGGGATTCCGGATTCCTCAGAATAGCCTTTTGCTGCCGGAAGTCCGGATTCCGGTACACCGGTCACCAGGTCCGCTTCTACCGGATAGGATTTTGCAAGAGATTTTCCTCCACGGATCCTTGCATCATAGATTTTCACGCCATCCATGGTGCTATCCAGTCTTGCAAAATAAATATATTCAAAAACACAATGAGCATGCTTTTTCTTCTCAGTCAGTTTACTGGATTTCAGTCCGTTCTTGGTGATCGTGACGATCTCACCCGGTTCAATATCACGGATAAATTCCGCTCCTACAGATGTCAGCGCGCAGCTTTCAGATGCAAGGACATAGGCATTATCTCTTTTTCCAAGACAGAGGGGTTTCAGTCCGTAAGGATCACGGGCACCGATCAGCTTCCGGGGGCTCATGATCACAAGAGCATATCCTCCGCGGATCTTCTCTACGGTTTTATGTACTGCTTCCTCTACAGTGGCAGAATGCACACGTTCTCTTGCGATATGGAACGCGATAACCTCTGAGTCGGTAGTTGTATGGAAAATTGCGCCTGTCTGAATCAACTCCCATTTCAGAGCTTCTGTATTAACCAGATTTCCGTTGTGCGCAAGTGCCAGACTTCCCTTGATATAAGAAAGTACCAGCGGCTGTGCATTCTCTGCGACAGATTCTCCGGTGGTGGAATAACGAACATGTCCGATTCCAATATCACCATTCATATTATGTACAACATCTTTTCGCAAAACTTCGCTTACCAGTCCGAGATCTTTATGGAACTGTACGTTTCCTCTTTCTCCGTCCGTCCTTGAAACGGCCATTCCGCAGGACTCCTGTCCCCTGTGCTGCAGCGAGGTAAGACCATAATAAATAGATGGTGCAATATTCCCTCCATCCAGATCATAAATCCCGAATACGCCACATTCTTCCTTTACTCCTGACATATTTCCCTCCATCTGTTCTTTCCGTATTGTACATCTTTGTCACTGGTCAAAAAGCTTCTTTTGCCTCAATCACTTATAGCGATTGCTGACTTTTCGACTGTATAACTACGATATCAGATTATAATAAAAGGACAAGATTTGTCAACCCTGCCTATTTTCCGACAGTCCGATCGCCCTGGTCAATTTTTTAGATTTTTTCAAAAAAGCTCTTGACAATATTTTATTTTGGTGTATACTGCAACACATAAAGCAAAGGCGCTTTGGATACGGCAAGTATCTGAAGCGCTTTTTTTGTTTTCCGGTCCGTTTATACCCGGTTCTTCCGGCAGCGGTCCTTATAAAATAATTAAAAATTATAATGAATGAGTGAAATCGAAAGGAGTGTACCTATATGGCACAGAGTATCCCTGAAATGTATGGCAGCCTTGTATTCAATGACAAAGTGATGCGAAGCAAACTGCCAAAGGACATGTACAAAGCATTAAAGAAAACAATTGAAAACGGAACTCATCTGGAACTGGACGTTGCAAATTCCGTAGCAGTTGCAATGAAAGAATGGGCTACTGAAAACGGTGCGACACATTACACACACTGGTTCCAGCCGATGACAAACGTAACTGCTGAGAAGCATGACAGCTTCATCTCCCCTACAGGTGACGGACAGGTGATCATGGATTTCTCCGGTAAAGAGCTGGTAAAAGGTGAGCCGGATGCATCCAGCTTCCCGTCAGGCGGACTTCGTGCTACTTTTGAAGCAAGAGGATATACAGCATGGGATCCTACTTCACCTGCATTCATTAAAGATAAAACTCTTTACATTCCTACTGCATTCTGTTCCTACAGCGGAGAGGCACTGGATAAGAAAACTCCTCTTCTTCGTTCCATGGATGTTCTGAACAAAGAAGCGGTTCGTATTCTTCACATCCTTGGAAACAAAGAGGTCCGTCACATCGACACAACCGTAGGACCTGAGCAGGAATATTTCCTGGTTGACAAGGATCTTTACAAAAAGAGAAAAGACCTGATCTTCTGCGGCCGTACTCTTCTGGGCGCTTCTGCACCAAAAGGACAGGAAATGGAAGATCATTACTTCGGAGCCCTGAAGCCTCGCGTTGCTGCTTACATGCATGATCTTGACGAAGAACTTTGGAAGCTTGGCATTCCAGCAAAAACAAAACATAACGAGGTTGCTCCTGCACAGCACGAACTGGCTCCTGTATTTGATACCACAAATGTTGCTGTTGACCACAACCAGCTGACCATGGAGATCATGAAGAAGGTTGCCGACAAGCACAACATGGTCTGCCTCCTTCACGAGAAACCATTTGAGGGAATCAACGGAAGCGGTAAACACAACAACTGGTCTATGAGCACAGACACAGGTGTAAACCTTCTTGATCCAGGAAAAACACCGGCAGAAAATACACAGTTCCTGGTATTCCTGGTAGCTGTCATCAAAGCCGTTGACGATTATGCTGATCTTCTCCGCGTATCCGTTGCAAGCGCCGGAAACGATCATCGTCTTGGAGCAAACGAGGCACCTCCTGCGATCGTATCCATCTTCCTTGGAGATGAGCTGACAGACGTACTGAAATCTATTGAAAACGATACCTTCTTCAGCAATAAGCATGCGGTACAGATGGATATCGGAGCAAAGGTACTTCCGCACTTCATAAAGGATACCACAGACAGAAACCGTACTTCACCATTTGCATTTACCGGAAACAAATTTGAGTTCCGTATGCTTGGTTCTGCAGCATCTGTCGCAAACCCGAACATCGTACTGAATACCGCTGTTGCAGAGGTTCTTGCAGAATTCAGCGCAGCTCTTAAGGATGTTCCGGAAGAAGAAATGGAAAACGCAGTACATGCACTTCTTAAGAAGACCATTGAAGAGCATAAACGCATCATCTTTAACGGAAACGGATATACAGACGAATGGGTTGAAGAAGCTGAGAAACGTGGTCTCTACAATCTGAAAACAACTCCGGATGCACTTCCGCATTTCATTGCTGAGAAGAACATTGCGCTGTTTACAAAGCATGGCATTTTTACAAAGGAAGAGCTTTTCTCCCGTTACGAGATCTGGCTTGAGAACTATTACAAGACCATCAACATCGAGTCCAACACTCTGGCTGAGATGATCCAGAAGCAGGTAATTCCTTCTGTATATACATATGTTGAAAAGCTTGCAGATACTGCAGCTGCAAAGAAATCCGTAGTAGCTGATATTTCTGTAGCAAGTGAAGCTGCTCTGATCTCCAAACTGAGTACACTTGCAGACACCATGGCAAAAGATCTGGAAACTCTGAAAGCAGATACAGCAAAAGCTCTTGCTTCTTCTGACGATGTACTTGCATGCTCCAAGGCTTATCAGGAAACTGTTCTGGAAGACATGGAAACTTTAAGAAAATCTGCAGATGAGGCAGAGGCTCTGATCCCGGATGAGTTACTTCCTTATCCGACCTACGACGAGCTGTTATTCTCCATCTGATCACGGATATCAGATAACAATTTCATACGGTAAATACAGGGGATATCCCTTATGAACTCTACTTCATAATTCATTATCGATTTCCTCATCCATTAATCACACGATACAGATATCCCCTGTTTTACATATACTAATTTTGATTTCGTAAAGGCGCGGAAGAGAATTTCCTCTCTCCTGCGCTTTTTCGTTATACTGATACTGGATAAATTATATCTATTTTTTCTGTCCGGTATTACAAAAATTCTTTCTATACATAATAGGAAAGAAAAAAATTGGGAAAGGGAGTGTTACTATGTATTCTTCAGTAAACACAACTTGGGTCCTCGTCGGTGCAGCACTGGTCTTCTTCATGCAGGCTGGATTTGCAATGGTCGAAACAGGATTCACAAGAGCAAAAAACGCTGGAAATATCATCATGAAAAACCTGATGGACTTCTGTATCGGTACACCGGTCTTCTGGCTGGTTGGATTTGGCATCATGTTCGGTGCAGGAAACGGTTTCTTCGGCAAGATCGGCGGAATCGCCTCAGAGGCAAACTACGGAAACGCAATGCTTCCGGATGGAGTTCCTTTCTGGGCATTTCTCATCTTCCAGACTGTATTCTGTGCTACTTCTGCTACCATCGTATCCGGTGCCATGGCAGAGCGTACTAAATTCATCTCCTACTGTATCTACAGTTTACTGATTAGTCTCGTTGTATATCCGGTATCCGGTCACTGGATTTGGGGCGGCGGCTTTATCAGCCAGATGGGATTTCATGATTTCGCAGGTTCCTGTGCCGTTCACATGGTTGGTGGTGTTGCTGCACTGATCGGTGCCATCATCCTCGGACCTCGTATCGGAAAATATTCCAAATCCGGTAAATCCAGAGCAATCCCGGGACATAACCTTACGGTTGGTGCACTTGGTGTATTCATTCTCTGGTTCTGCTGGTTCGGTTTCAACGGTGCATCTACTGTCAGCATGGAAGGCGATGCCATTGTAAGCGCCGGAAAGATCTTCGTAACAACAAACCTTGCAGCTGCTGTTGCTACTGTAACAGTTATGCTGATCACATGGATCCGCTATAAAAAACCGGATGTTTCCATGTCCCTGAACGGTTCTCTTGCAGGACTGGTAGCCATCACAGCAGGCTGTGATACCGTATCTCCTACATCTGCAGCTATCATCGGAATCCTCTCCGGATTCATTGTAGTATTTGGTATTGAATTTGTTGATAAAGTTCTCAAAATTGATGACCCGGTTGGTGCTGTTGGCGTTCACGGTCTTAACGGTGCTTTCGGAACTCTTGCTGTCGGTCTTTTCTCCGACGGTGCAGGTACCGAGTGGAAAGGTCTTCTCACAGGCGGTGGTTTCCATGGCTTCGGTGTTCAGTTTATTGGTATGGTTATCACCATCGCATGGGTTGCTGTTACTATGACAATTATCTTCCAGGTGATCAAACACACCATCGGTCTTCGTGTTTCCGCAGAGGAAGAGATCGCAGGTCTGGATATGAAAGAGCATGGCCTCGCAAGTGCTTACGATGGATTCTTTGTACAGGATACCATGACAAAGGCTCCGACTCCAATGGGAACTTCCGTAAAAGCCCCTGTTGTAAAACATGCTCCTTCTGCTCCTGCTGAATCTGTTCCTGAAATTCCTGCAGACGGCGTACACAAACTGACAAAGGTTGTTATCATCACACGTCAGAACAAGCTAGATGAGTTTATGCAGGCTATGAACGAGATCGGCGTAACCGGTATCACTATCACAAACGTTATGGGCTGTGGTGTTCAGAAGGGTGCTCCAACCTACTATCGTGGTGTTGAAGTCGACATGAACCTCCGTCCGAAGGTTAAGATCGAGATCGTTGTAAGTCTTGTACCGGTTCAGAAGGTTATTGATACTGCCAAAGAAGTTCTTCATACCGGTCAGATCGGTGATGGTAAGGTCTTCGTTTACGATATCGAAAACGTTGTCAAGATCCGTACCGGCGAGGAAGGCTTCCTGGCTCTGCAGGATACAGACGCATGATTCTCTTATGAGAGGAACAGATAAAATCTTCTACGCAATATAAACCAAATAAAAGCCAAAAAGCTCCGGAACATTATTCCTTAAATGTTCCGGAGCTTTTCATATCTTTTTTATTCTCTTCTCAGTCTCGGCAGATTCCACCGGTAATGTGCCGCCAGGTACCGGATCAGGATCACTACTACCGTTCCGATCACCATGGCCGGCACTCCGCCCCACAGCCTGTATATCCAAACACAGGCAATGGCCCCTACAATAGACGCACAGGCATAAATATGGCGCACAAAAATATATGGCGGTACTCCTGCCATCATATCACGGATAAGGCCGCCTCCAACTCCTGTGACAGTCCCAAGAAATACAAGAAAAAATGTTCTTTCCATATACCCCTGGGAAATCCCCTTATCAACCCCCATGACAGTAAACACACCAAGGCCAACCGTATCCATCACCAGCATCACCTTATCATAGACCAGCCGGTTCCCGCCTTCCAAAAGCTCCTGCTTCCAGTACATTACTGCAAATACAATACAGGACGTCACGGTTGCCACAATGGTATACAGCGGATCCTGAAACATTCCCGGCGGCACGATTCCCAGGATAATATCCCTGGTAGCTCCTCCGCCCACTGCAGTCACCACTCCAAGAACGCAGACCCCGAAAATATCCATTCCTCTCTGCGCCCCCACCATAGCTCCGGAAGCAGCAAACGCAATAGTTCCTGCCATCTCCAGCATAAATGTAAACATACTCTGATAATCCATTTCCCCCTCCATGCATATCAAGCCGTATTTTTTCTCACCCTCATATCTGCATCCTGTTTTCCCTGTCTGCACATTTCCACAAGGTGCACATTTCCGCAGGGTACAAGAAGGAACCCTGCCATGCAGGATTCCTTCTCCTATTTTCGTGGTCACTATATTTTCATATTAACAGAATTTTCTCATTCTGTATATCTTTTCTTTTTGTATCTGACTTCTGCTATTCTGCTTCGATCAGAAATCCTCGCCGTTTCAGCATATCCTGGATCATATCCAGGATTTCCTCGGATTCTGCTTCTACTTTATGATAATGATAATCCGATGTGATATTCTTCAGAGGACTGGACTTGCCGCTTCGGATATCCTCCATAAAATTCTCAACCTGGCGTCTGGAACTGATATTCAGTTCTGCCTCGATATGTCCGTAAACTCTGTGATTCACCATTACGTTGATCACTTTTCCGCCAAGATCCACAATCCCGCAGAGCTCGTTCTCCAGATCCGCATCTGTATGATGCACCTTGAATATCCGACTCACAGTATGGGGAGCAGTAAAAATATACCCTCTATTGGTGGAGATCACATCATTCCCCTCCGCGCGTATCAGCGCAATATCCTGCACGATCACCTGTCTGCTGACCTGAAATGTTCTGGCCAAAGCACTTCCTGAGACCGGCCGTTCACTGTTTTTAATTTGATCCATGATCGCTGTCCTGCGTTCTGAACCAGTCATTTAAGTTCCCCTTTCCTGGCTGTGCCTGTACTTTTTGTTCCGATACCTCTCTCCTTCATTCTCGCGATCTCTCCACCCCGGCCCGACATCACCTGCTATGCCTCTGCTTCCGGCAATTCACGCTTCTTTTCTGATATTCGGGGTATTTCCTGTCACAGCACTCGGTATTCTGTAAAATCCTGCATTTTTCAGGAAAGCGGATGAAGATTCTTAAGCGAAATATCAAGGATCGGTGCAGAATGCGTTAATGCACCACTTGATACATAGTCTACACCAACATCCCTGATCTTTGCAATGTTTTCTTTTGTAACATTTCCAGAACATTCAGTTTTTGCTCTTCCGCCGATCAGCTGCACCGCTTCTTTCATCATCTCCGGAGTCATGTTATCAAGCATGATGATATCTGCGCCGGCCTCAACAGCTTCTTTTACCTGATCAAGAGTTTCTACCTCAACTTCGATCTTGCGGACAAAAGGAGCGTACTCCTGCGCCATTTTTACAGCATTCGCAACGCTTCCTGCTGCTCCGATGTGATTGTCTTTCAAAAGAACTCCATCTGAAAGATTATATCTG
This sequence comes from Blautia sp. MSK20_18, assembly GCF_020553125.1. NCBI lineage: Bacteria > Bacillati > Bacillota > Clostridia > Lachnospirales > Lachnospiraceae > Blautia > Blautia sp. MSK20_18. The sequence continues at coordinate 42,670 of NZ_JAJCGR010000021.1, read as the reverse complement.
TGGTTCTGTCCGCCACCTACACGAACAGCATATTTCTCAAAAATACGCATATTCGGCGTCGTTTTTCTGGTATCCAGCAATGTGATCCCTGTTCCTTCAAGAAGTGACGCAACCGAATGTGTATAGGTTGCGATCCCGCTCATTCTCTGAAGATAATTCAGTGCCACACGCTCGCCGGAAAGAAGCACCCGGATATCTCCTGTAACTTTTCCCATTTTCTGACCTTTTTTTACTTCATCGCCATCCTTGCAGAACAGCTCCACTTTTGTGTCAGCATCCAGAAGCGTAAATACACGGCTGAAGATTTCCAGTCCCGCAATGATTCCATCCTCTTTACAGATCAGATCTACCTCTCCCGGAACTGCTTCTTTCATAACAGAGTTTGTGGTAACGTCTTCGCTTGAAATATCTTCCTTTAAAGCCTCCAGGATCAGGTGATCTACCTGAAGTGTCATTGTGATCTTATTCATTTTACAATACCTTCTCTTTCTTAATTATCACAGCAGCCCTGTTCTCCAAAGCAAGGCTGCTCCTGTCTTTCATAATACGGATATTTATATTCCAGCTGCATTTATGCCGCACCTGCAGCACTTTTCTTTTCTGCTGAGATTGCTTTGGCTGCACGTTTTGCAAATACAAGGCTCTCCAGCAGGGAATTACTTGCCAGTCTGTTCGCGCCATGTACACCGTTGCAGCTGGTTTCTCCCACTGCATAAAGCTGGTCCATGCTGGTCTTGCTGTTAGAATCCACCCAGATACCGCCCATGAAATAATGCTGAGCAGGAACAACAGGGATGCATTCTTTTGTCACATCATAGCCTTCTTCCAGACACCTCTGATAAATATTCGGAAAATGATTCAGGATCGTATCTTTATCAATATTCTCCATGGAAAGCCATACATGGTCTGTTCCTTCTTTTTTCATTTCTTCCCGGATCGCATTTGTTACTACATCTCTTGGAAGAAGTTCATTGACAAAACGCTCTTTTTTGCTGTTATAAAGTACTGCACCTTCTCCTCGAACCGATTCTGAGATCAGGAATCTGCGGCCCGGTTTCTTGGAATACAGCGTTGTCGGATGGATCTGCACATAATCCAGATGTTCCAGACGCACATTGTGTTTTTTTGCAATATCAAGAGCATCCCCTGTAAGATGCGGATAGTTGGTGGAATGCGCATATCTTCCTCCGATCCCGCCGCTGGCCAGGATCGTATCCTGTGCATAAATCTCTACCGGGATTTCTCCGCCAGGCTGGATCTCTTCCTGGGTTTTCACTGCTTTTCCGGCTTCCATAGCTTCAAGACGTGCCCTGTTCGCTTCTGCGGAAACTACCTTCAGACCTGTACATTTGCCGTTTTCCACAAGAATATCCTGCATGGTAGTATATTCCAGAATTGTTACATTTTCAAGCTTCAGGACTTGCTGGAGCAGTTTTTCGGAAATTTCTTTTCCTGTGATATCCTCATGATAAAGGATCCTCGGTCTGGAATGTGCACCTTCTCTTGTATAGGCAAAATCATCTCCATCCATCTTGAAATCCACACCATATCCGACAAGGTCATTAATGATGTCTCTGGAGCCTCGGATCATAATGTCTACCGACTCTTTTCTGTTTTCGTAATGTCCTGCCTTCATGGTATCTTCAAAATAGCTGTCGTAATCGTTTTCATCACGAAGCACACAGATTCCCCCCTGCGCCAGGAAAGAATCACTACTCCTCATATCCTCTTTTGTGATGATCACGATCTTTTTGTCCCGCGGAAGCTTCAAGGCACTGAACATACCTGCAACACCTGTTCCCACGATCACTACGTCTGTTTTAATTCTCATTGCTTTTCGCCTCTCTGTCTTGATTTCTCTTTTCAGCCAACTCAGACAAATCTTTTATACAAATGTGTTTTATTTATTTTGCCAGTTCCAGCATCCGCTCCAGCGGTCTCTTCGCGTTTTCACGTGTCTCGTCTGTTACATGAACCTCATTCTCCCCGGTTTTCAGAACGTGGAGAACTTTTTCCAGAAATACTTTTTTCATGTTTTTGCAGATCGGTACGGTTTCTGTGAAGTAGAATTTTTTATCCGGGCATGTAGTTTCCAGCTTATACTGAACGCCACATTCTGTGCAGATGATAAACTCTTTATTGTCACTTTCCTGTGCATATTTGATGATTCCAGATGTGCTTCCGATGTAATCAGCCTGTTTCAGAACTGTCTGAGGACATTCCGGATGTGCCAGAACCAGTGCATCCGGGTGCGCTTCTTTTGCTGCTTTTACTTCTTCCGGATCCATAAATTCATGGACAATACAGAAACCTTCATTATAAATAAAGTTCTTCTCAGGAACCTGTTCTGCAATAAAATGTGCAAGATTTCTGTCCGGGATAAAAAAGATGTTTTTGTTCGGAAGCGCTTTTACGATCTTTACTGCATTTGCGGAAGTAACACATACATCAGAAAGCTCCTTCAATGCTGCTGTGGAATTAATGTAACAGACAACTGCCACATCGTCATATTCCTCTCGCACCTTGCGGATGCCTTCTTCTGTTGCCATATGAGCCATCGGACAGTCTGCATCCATGGCAGGCATCAGAACAGTTTTATCCGGACTTAAGATCTTCGCGCTCTCTCCCATAAATCCTACTCCACAGAACACGATTGTCTTCTCTTTCGCACTAGCTGCGATCTTGCTGAGATAAAAGGAATCTCCTATATAATCAGCTACATCCTGTACTTCGGGACGCACGTAGTAGTGTGCAAGGATGATGGCATCTTTTTCTTTTTTTAATTTCTGGATTTCTTCTGCAACTGTCATTATCTTTCACCTTTCCTGCAGGATTTCTTTTTTGAGTTCCTGCTTTTGCTTTCTAGTACAGCAAATATTAAGTAACCGCCATATTGACTTGTCTGATTTTTCATCTGCTGCGTTGTCGTCAATCGTTGTAGCCACCGCTACGCCTCATTCCTCCGCCTTGCAGATGAAGAAATCATCCTGCGTCAATATAGCAGAAACTTAATTTTCACTGTACTAGTCTTTATTATGCAGATGCTTCTGATCTGCTTTTTTATTATCATGTAACTTTTTTCAAAACATCTTACACATAATACCACAGTCCTTTACATGTGACAAGACAGTTGTTTGATATATATAAAGTTTTTTTGTAAAGAAAGACATCAAAAAACACGGTTTCCACAATGAAACTTTCATCCTGGAAACCGTGTTTCTGCACGCATTCCTTATTTTATTATTCTTATTCGCCATTCTGCGTACTGTCAGCTGCTCATTTATTGCAGTTTTCCTTCTGATCTGCCGCGATTACCCGATCATTTTCCCAGCAGTTCTCTCTCAATCCGCTCTCTTGCTTCCGGTGCCTGCTTATCCATCTTTTCCGGAAAACCAAACATGGAAACGCAGGCAATGTTATCGCCGCCGGCTTTCGGTGCATTCGGTTTCAGCTGCTTGCTGGCAAAATCCATTTCTCTCAATATTTCAAAAATACCATCAAAATCCACATCACCCTCACCCATTGCAAGATGCTGATGTACCGTCACATCCGCTTTTCCACGGCCATTCAGCCACGGTGGATTTAAAATGTATCTGCAGTCCATGGTCTGGTTAAAGGTATCCGCAAAAAGTACATGGGTCAGTTCATCTCCCGCATATTTCAGCATGGACCGCACATCTCCTTTGCCCTCATCGTAGAAGAAGCCGTGAGGAGAAGAATACACATAACCAAGGTTTGGAGAACGGAAGGATTTCACCATATCACAGGTCTCATTATTCAGCTCACAGAAATCATAAGGATGAGACTGGATCTCCACACGGATACCCTCACGCTCGATCAGCGGAAGCAATTCCTCCATGGATCTAAACCACATTCCATTGCAGATCTCCTGCTGGTTCGGATCACCCGAAAGCTCTGTATTGATAACCTTCACTCCCATATCTCCGGCGATCTGGATCATCCGTTTCCAGTTTGCAACTGCAAACTGTCTCTGTTCCTCCGTCGGACCAGACCAGCGATACACCACGATAAAGGACGAAATCTCAACGCCAGTCTCTTTAAGAGCCTGTCTGTATTCCTGTTCACATTCTTTTGAAAACAGTGGATGCTTATAGAACGGATTGATCCTCGGATGCGGAGACTGTTCAATATATTTATATCCCCAGTCCGCCACCTGATGGACCATACGGTTGATATCCATCTGTTTTGCAAGAACATCTACGTCAAATGCGATCTTCATGATGCATTCCCTCCTTTTTCCTCTTCTTTATTCCGGATATAATCCAGGATCAGGCTGGCCGCTCCGGCTGCACCTGTTTTGGATACATTGATCACCATATCGTAATAATGGGGATCGTCTCTGCGGATTCCGGTAAACTTCTCATAGTATTCATTTCGGATCTGATCACGTTTCTCCAGTTCTCCAAGAGACTGGCCTTTATAATATTCCTGGCCCTCTTTTTCCCGGTAAGCATCATCTGCATAAACGAAAAAGCTGTATGCATGTGGCTCTCCACGAAGCACATAGTTGGCACATCTTCCCAGGAATACACCTGGTCTTCTCTCAGAAAGCTCACGGATGATCCGGCTCTGCACCTCAAACATCTGAACACCTGTATAATCTGCTGCCGCACCTGCCGATGAATGTCCATACGGGGAAAATGTAAGCTCAGAATCCTCATAATTGTAGGAATCCAGATACTGCCTTACACTTTCCAGATCTGCTTTTTCCATACCGAACTTTTCTGCCATAAGACAGATGATCTGACGATCATAAACCTTGCAGTCCAGTGCTTTTGCAACATCCTCGGCAATCTTTCTTCCACTGCTGCCATACAGTCTTCCAATTGCCACGTTGATCCGGTTTCCGGAAGCTTCCGGTAACGGCATGGACTGAATCTCGCCCGGCACAGAGACGCTTTCCTCTCCCGATTCTCGCTGGATCAGTTCACGCATCATTTTGTCATAAACTTTGTCCAGCTGGTAGCATGCTGCGATCACAAACATCACTACCCAGATTGCTATCGGAACATACAGATAAAATCCCTTGATCACGCGGATTGCCTCTGCAGACTGCTCTGCCGCTGTCGCCTTTGTTCCGTCAAAGTATGCCGCCGAAAGAATTCCTCCCATAATAGCAGAAGTCAGTCCGGAACCGGCTTTCTGACCCATGCTCATAGATGAGAACATCAGACCCTCCACACGCTTGCCTGTTTTCCACTGGCCATACTCAATAGCATCGCTTGGAAGAGAATACTGCACACCATAGAATGGGGCGATTCCGATACCTCTCATGATACAGGTTACAACACCAAGCGAAACACTGGTAATATTCATCAGGAACAGAAGCTGTCCTGCAACGCCCAGGATGCAGCCGACACAGATGAGATTTCTTTTTCCATAGCGGGGAAGCACCTTCGGCAAAAGGGCAATTCCTGCCACAGTTGCCAGTTTCTCAGCTGCGGAAAGAGGCATGACGAGGTCTACATTTCCGAGTACATACTGGCAGTAATAGGTAAGGTCCGTTCCGATAATAATCTGATATGCGGTATAAAAGATCATCAGCCCCAGAGCGATAAGGAAATACCGGTTGGTAACGGTTGCTTTAAATGCTTCCACAAAAGGAATATCTTCCTTTTCCTGTTTTGCTGCAGAAACACGCTCTGTACAGACAATATAAGTATTCACAAGTACACCGACAGAAATGATCGCATAGCCGGCAGTTACCAGGATCCAGGCCATCTGCTGATTGCCGGTAATATTCGCTACGATATTGATCAGCGGCAGTGTGAACGCAGTAATGATCATACTTGCTGTGATCGACAATACCATGCGGATGTTACAGATCACATCACGTTCACGACGGTCACGGCTCATCAGAGATCCCAGTGCATGGAATGGCTGGCTGATAGCAGTGTATACAACCGTATTCATGATATTATAGGTAACAAAAGCATAGATGATCTTTCCCATATTTCCCATTGGCGGCATGGTGAACAAAAGCACCGCTGCCAGCGCATAAGGAACCGCAAGTCTTAAGATCCAGATCCTGGCTTTTCCATACTTGGAATGAGTCCGGTCGATAATAGTTCCCATCAGCACATCGGAAAATCCATCAAAAACACGGGACAAAAGCATGATCATTCCTACCGCACCTGCTGATATTCCAACAACGTTGGTATAAAAATAGATCAGCAGAGTTGTAGTCATGGTATACATCAAGGTCAGTGCCGGATCACCAAAACAGTATGCCAGCTTTTCCGACAACGGAACCTTGATGAATTCATTCAAGTCTTTCCCCTTCTGCTTGTAATTCAACAATTCAGGGATTCCCTTACCAGCCATAGTATCTACCTCCTATCGGTTTAAGGTCGGACCTTTCTGAATGAATTATCCGAAATATTTCTGCACAAAGTCTCTGGTAACTTCCGCAGCCTTTTTCACGTTGTCCTCATGGCTCATTGCATAGTACTCCGGACGGAACTCTTCGATGGTGCAAACGCCATCAAAACCAATCTCCTTCAGTGCAGCTGCGATTCCTGCATGATCTACAACACCCTCACCCGGCCACAGTCTCTTGTCGTCTCCGCAGGAGCCAAGCGGAAGATCCTCACAGTCATTTAAATGGTATGCAAAAATCTTCTTGCCATCAGCAGCTCTCAGGTCCTCAAGGCGGGAGCACATCTCATGGAAATGGAAGGTATCCACGGTAACGCCTACATTATCTCTGTCTACTGCTTTTACCACATCATAGGCTGTTCCAAACTGGTTGATGGAGCAGTTCGGTGCACCACAGAACTCCAAGGAGATCTTCATATCCGCGCCAACCTTATCGGAAAGATAACGAAGACGTGCAACTGCTTCTTCTTTGATCTCACTGACAGATTTGTCTTTTACATCAAAGCTTGGAACGGTGATCAGCATTTTCATTCCGATCGCTTTGGAAACCTTCAGGATAAAATCAACTTCTTCGTCAATCTCTTTTTCCCCTGCCTCATCTCTCTGGTTAAAGAAGATCAGAGTGTTGTATGCCCATGGTTTCAGATGATGATTCTTAAACCAGTCTGCAAGTTCTTCCAGTGTATGCTCTTTGAGATAGTCCTTTACGCAGTCAAAGCGGATCTCAATATAATCAAAACCATATTTCTCGCACATCTCCAGGTCTGCCATAAGAGACTGTCCTTTACATTCCAGTGCAGTTGCTTCATTAAATCCTAATTTCATCTTCAATACCCTCCATATGTTTTTACTTTTCAGCCAATTTTTCCGGTTAATCTCACCGGCAGGTTTTCCACTGCAGTTTCAACAAAGCCGAAGCGGAATCGGATCCTGCCGGTAACTGCCGCCGCAGACTCATTGGGGAAGTCTGTAGCAATAAGTTGGTATGATAACTCACACTTGATGAGGTGGAGCTCGTAAAATATATTTATTTATAAAATTCCGGCTTCTCAACTGCTGAAACGATTTTCTCGATCTGTCCGGTTTCCTGCGCTTTTACAAGAGCATCTGCTGTGATCGCTGCCAGGTATCCATCCCATGCATTCGGTCCTGTGATCACTCCTGCCTCTGCGTTATCAACCCAGTCCTGAACCTCTTTATCATAAGCGTCTTTAAATCTTACGAAGCAGTCTGTGTCAATAGCAGTGGACACTGCCGCATTCTTGCGGATAGACGGATAAGCCGGCTGTGCCATTTTCAGTGCACCGTCCTCACATACAACTTCACAGTTGATGTCATATCCAAACTTGCAGTTTACAAATACTTCTACATCAATGCATACACCTTTTTTAGTACGGAGCATCATGATCTGCGGATCCTTCAGCTCAGAGTGGGAATATTTCGTCACTTTTGGCATTACTACCTGTGCTGATTCATACTCATCATCTACAAGCCAGTGAAGGACATCGATCTCATGGATTGCGGTATCGTGCACAGCCATTGGTGTATTGTAATTGGTACCTACCTCCGGATTTCTGTGTGTACAGTGAAGGATCAGCGGCTCGCCGTATTCTCCGGTTGCAAGTGCTTCCTTGATCTGCTGATATCCCTTGTCATAGCGTCTCATAAATCCAAGCTGGATGAGATGTTTGCCGGCTGCCTCCTCTGCCTTTACTACTTTCAGGCAGTCCTCAGCAGTTGTACATAATGGTTTCTCACAGAAAATCCTCTTACCGGCCTCGATCGCCTGAAGAAGAGAATCTACATGTGCGAAGCCCGGAGATACGATAAATACTGCATCTACGTTCTCTGCATTGATGAGCTCCTTACTGTCTGCATAGACTTTTGCTCCGCAGATCTCGGCTGCTTTCCTGGCACTTTCCTCAAATACATCGGAAACAGCTACTACTTCTGCTCCCTGGATCTTCTCTGTCAGTCTTCTGATATGATCTCTTCCCATTCCGCCGCATCCGATAACTCCTACTCTTAACATTTTAAATTCCTCCGTTCATTTTTTATTGTTTTCTGTTTTTGTGTTCTTTTTGATGATGTTATATTATCATTTTGTGCACGTGAACGCAATGTCTTTTTTGTACAAAAATTCCATTTTGTTTTTATGCGATTTTCACTATTTGTTACTTCATTCACATATTTTGTTTGTTTTACAGTATTTTTTCGGCATTCACTCACATTTTTGCATCTATAAAATGACTTACTATGCTTATTACAAACGTTGTTCATATAGCGTTTTATTATGTGCACCAGAACGCAATATTTCATTTCCCTTATACCCTAGTAGAGTTTATGTAGAATATTATTGTATTTCAACACATAAAGAGTTATACTTATATGTAGTTTTATTCAAAATACACAAATGCATTTTTCATACTTTATTTAACCGAACTTTAAGGATAAAAGCTTCTCTCAGAAATCCCTGAAACGCAGGCAAACTTCCCTGATTCGGTTAAATTCATACGAAAAACACAGCAGAAAGGACTTATCCCTATGAGCGACTATAATTTAGAGACTAAATGTATCCACTCCGGCTATACCCCATCCAAAGGCGAGCCCTGTGCACTTCCTGTCTATCAGAGCACCACTTACAAATATGACACCACCGACGAAATGGGCCAGTTATTTGATCTGAAGGCAGACGGATATTTTTACACCCGTCTCCAGAACCCGACTAACGATGCCGTAGCCGCAAAGATCGCAGATCTGGAAGGCGGTGTTGCTGCAATCCTGACTTCTTCCGGACAGGCAGCCAACTTCTACGCAGTATTTAATATCTGTGAGGCAGGCGATCACGTTGTTGCCGCTTCTACCATTTACGGAGGAACCTTCAACCTTCTTGCCGTCACCTTCAAGAAACTTGGCATTGACTGCACCTTTGTTGATACCGATGCAACAGAAGAAGAGATCGCTGCCGCATTCAAACCGAACACAAAGGTTCTCTTTGCAGAAACTATCGCCAATCCGGCTCTGGTCGTCCTGGACATCGAGAAATTTGCACACGTTGCACACCAGAACGGCGTGCCTCTTATTGTGGATAACACCTTTGCCACACCGGTAAACTGCCGTCCCTTCGAGTGGGGTGCAGATATCGTTACCCACTCCACCACCAAATATATGGACGGACATGCCGTTCAGGTAGGCGGCGCCATTGTCGACAGTGGTAACTTCGACTGGGATGCCTACGGCCATAAATATCACGGCCTGACAGAGCCGGATGAATCCTATCACGGCGTTATCTATACAAAGCAGTTCGGAAAAAAAGCTTACATCACTAAGGCTACTTCCCAGCTGATGCGTGATTTGGGCTCTATTCCGTCTCCGATGAATTGCTTCCTTCTGAACCTCGGTCTGGAAACGCTTCCGCTGCGTGTTGAACGCCATTGCTCCAACGCCCAGAAGATTGCAGAATACCTGAACGCACACGAAAAGGTTTCTCATGTAAATTACGCAGGACTTCCGGAGGATAAATATCACGCACTGGCTCAGAAATATATGAAGGATGGTCATACCTGCGGCGTTATCTCCTTTGAACTGACCGGTGGCCGTGATGCAGCAGTCCGTTTTATGGACAGTCTGAAGCTTGCCACCATCGCAACTCATGTTGCTGCTTCCATCACTATGGTCCTTCACCCAGCCAGCCATACCCACCGTCAGATGAACGACGAGCAGCTGGTTGAAGCAGGAGTTTCTCCCGGAATGATCCGTCTTTCCATTGGTATCGAAAATGTGAATGATATTATCAAGGATCTGGATCAGGCACTGAAAAATGCATAAATAACCAATTCAAAAAGGAAGGATGCATCTGCTCATGCATGATGTATCCTTCCTTTTTATGATATATTTTCTCCTACTCTCAATTATGGCATTTCCGCAAATTACCTGCATCCTGTTCTGAAAGGCTTTCTTCTGGCGCATAAATTCCTGCAGCTGCTGCATGTATCTGAAACTACCTTACAAAATCCATTATTCATCTTTTTCCAGCTGTTTGATCAGCTGGTTCACATATGTAGAAAGCCCCGCCACCAGGACTCCCTGTGTTGTGGATGTAAATACTGCCATTGCAATATCCTGTGCATTTTTACAGGAACAGGTAGCAAAAACATAAATTCCGCATATAAGGATTCCTGCACACCCCAATATCAGCGGAATATATTTGTCCTTCACAGCCTGAGCCTCCTTCAGTGCGATCCCCATAAAATACAAAGCGATCGCTGTGATCAGCAATTCCGGTTTAATATAATCCACAAGCGCTTCCATAAATATTCTCAATATCTCCCCTGCCGCTTTGATTTATTTTATGAATTTCTCCAAAAAATATTTCATAAATTCCCCAAAAATGTTAGCTACGTGTTCGCTATTGCTGTTTTTTCGCACTTTTTGAAAATATTTTGTTCTATTCCGATTCAAAAAGAAAAAGGCCATAAACCCTAAGGTTTACAGCCTTTCCCACTATTTTTCGTTATCTGAAATCAGAACTTGCCAGCGTCAGCAGCTTCCTGTACGGAAACAGCTACAGCAACTGTCATACCAACCATCGGGTTGTTTCCAGCGCCGATAAGACCCATCATCTCTACGTGAGCCGGTACGGAAGAAGATCCTGCGAACTGAGCGTCAGAATGCATACGTCCAAGTGTATCAGTCATACCGTAGGAAGCAGGACCTGCTGCCATGTTGTCCGGATGAAGTGTACGTCCTGTACCACCGCCGGAAGCAACGGAGAAGTATTTTTTGCCTTTCTCGTTGCACTCTTTTTTGTATGTTCCTGCTACCGGATGCTGGAAACGAGTCGGGTTTGTGGAGTTTCCTGTGATGGAAACGTCAACGCCCTCTTTCCACATGATCGCAACACCTTCCGGAACGCTGTTAGCGCCGTAGCAGTTAACCTTTGCACGAAGTCCCTCAGAATAGGATTTACGGAATACTTCCTTAACCTCGTTCTTATATGGATCATACTCTGTCTCTACATATGTAAAGCCGTTGATACGGGAGATGATCTGAGCAGCATCTTTTCCAAGACCATTCAGGATAACACGAAGAGGTTTTTTACGAACCTTGTTTGCTTTCTCAGCGATACCGATCGCACCCTCAGCTGCTGCAAAAGACTCATGTCCTGCAAGGAAACAGAAGCAGTCTGTCTCTTCCTCAAGGAGCATCTTTCCAAGGTTTCCATGTCCAAGACCTACTTTACGTGTGTCTGCAACGGATCCCGGGATACAGAAAGCCTGAAGGCCTTCTCCGATAGCTGCTGCTGCATCAGCGGCTCTTCTGCAGCCTTTTTTGATCGCGATAGCTGCACCTACTGTGTAAGCCCAGCAAGCGTTCTCGAAGCAGATCGGCTGAATGCCTTTGATCTGATCGTAAACGTTCAGTCCTGCGTCTTTAGTGATTTTCTCAGCTTCTTCGATAGAAGCGATTCCATAGCTGTTTAAAACAGAATTGATCTTGTCAATTCGTCTCTCATATGATTCAAATAAAGCCATTTCCTGTAACCTCCTGATATTTTCACCTTACGAAGTGTAATTACTCTTTTCTTGGGTCGATGATCTTAACAGCATCTGCAACACGGCCGTACTGACCTTTTGCTTTCTCCCATGCTGTGTTCGGGTCATCACCTTTCTTAATGAAGTCAGTCATTTTTCCAAGGCTTACGAACTGATATCCGATGATCTCATCGTTCTCATCAAGAGCGATACCTGTAACATAACCCTCAGCCATCTCAAGGTAACGAGGTCCTTTTTTCAGAGTTCCATACATTGTACCAACCTGAGAACGAAGTCCTTTTCCAAGGTCCTCAAGACCAGCGCCTACTGCAAGTCCGTCCTCGGAGAATGCAGACTGGGAACGTCCGTAAACGATCTGAAGGAAAAGCTCTCTCATAGCTGTATTGATTGCATCACATACAAGGTCTGTGTTCAGCGCCTCCATAACGGTAAGTCCTGGAAGGATCTCAGAAGCCATAGCTGCAGAATGAGTCATTCCTGAACATCCGATTGTCTCAACAAGTGCCTCCTGGATGATTCCCTCTTTAACGTTAAGGGAAAGCTTGCAAGCACCCTGCTGCGGAGCACACCAGCCAACACCGTGTGTAAATCCGGAGATATCCTTTACTTCTTTTGCCTGAACCCATTTTGCTTCTTCCGGGATCGGAGCGGCACCATGATGTACGCCCTGTGCCACTGGACACATTTCTTCTACTTCGCGTGAATAAATCATTTTAAAACTCCTTTCAAGTATAGATTGACCGATGTTATTGAGAAAAAAAGTTCGATAACACCCTATCGCTATTTTCTCACAAAACCTTTGTTTCGTCCAGTCATATTTAATAAAATTTTGCCATAAAACGCATAATATTGGTAGTTATTCCGGCAGTATTGCATGCCTAACTGTCAAATATTTCTGGCAACTGCTGTATGTATGTGATAATATATTAGCAAGTTTAACCCTGGAGGTATATTTTTCATGAATGCATCTGTGGATTCTGTTTTTCCAGAAAAATACCGCATTCTCAGCGGAAGCGCTCTGAAGATGATCGCGGTCATCACCATGCTGATCGATCATATCGGAGCTGTGCTGCTCAGTATGTATCAGCCTGCACAGAAAATCCTGTTTACACTTTTCGGCAGAGAATATACTGTATATCTTATTTTCCGCGATATCGGAAGAGCTGCTTTTCCCATCTTCTGTTTTCTCCTGCTGGAAGGCTTCCGTCATACACGGAGCCGGTTCCTCTATGGAAGAAATCTCCTTCTTTTTGCGCTGCTCTCAGAAATTCCGTGGAATCTGATGTTTACAAATACGCTGCGTTACGAAAGACAAAATGTGTTTTTCACGCTTTTCCTCGGATATCTGGCCTTTTGTGCCATCGAATATTTCCAGACCAGACCTTCGATGCAGCTTCTCTGCATCCTGGGACTGCTTGTCATTTCCATTTTTCTGAAAGCAGACTATGGATGGCGGGGGTATATCTTCCTGCTGATCATGTACTATATGCGAAACGATAAGCCAGGCCAGGCAATCCTCGGAAGCTGCTGGCTTTACTATGAATGGAGAGCCTCCTTTGCCTTTCTGTCCATTAACCTGTACAATGGAAAAAGAGGCTTCATCCGCGGAAAATCAGCAAAATATTTCTTTTACTGGTTTTACCCAGTCCATATTATGGGACTGGTCATACTTCGACAGCTTTTGTTTTTATCTTAATCCCGCCCGCTCCCGGTCGTTTCATCCTTCCACGACCAATACTGTTGCATCCATCACCCCATCAAAAAAAAGCTGCACTTTCTCAAAAGTGCAGCCTAAATGCGTGTCCAGAAGAATCTGTTTCTTATTTTTTCTTTACGATCTCTTTTGCATTTTTATAAATGGAATCCGCCGGAACACATCCACGTACCGGTGACAGCGGGTAAATATTGGAATTCCGTCCGATCACAGTACCGGGATTCAGCACAGAACCGCATCCGACTTCAACATGATCTCCGAGCATCGCTCCGAATTTCTTAAGACCGGTTTCGATCTTTTCATCCCCGTCTTTTACGACAACCAGCTTCTTGTCTGATTTTACGTTGGAACAGATCGATCCGGCACCCATGTGGGACTTATATCCCAGCACAGCATCTCCAACATAATTATAATGAGGAACCTGAACCTTGTTAAACAGCACTGCATTCTTAAGCTCTGTGGAATTTCCCACAACTGCGCCCTCACCAACGATAGCCTTGCCGCGGATAAATGCACAGTGGCGCACCTCGGCGTCTCTGCCAATGATAGCCGGTCCGGTGATACTTGCAGTCGGCGCAACTGTAGCGGATCTTGCGATCCATACATTTTCGCCCTTCTCCTCATATTCAGAAGGATCCAGTGTTTTTCCCAGCTTGATAATGAAATCTCCGATCTCCGGAAGAACCTCCCACGGATAGGTTTTTCCCTCAAAAAGCTCTGCTGCAATGGTCTCATTCAGATCCAGCATATTGCTGATAGTAAAATCTTTCATCATGATGATCTCTTTCCTCCCTGTCTGGAAGCTCGCTCCGGCTTCCTGTAGTTTACAGCGGCCGCATCAAAAAACTGCCGCAGGTTATACTGATAATTGCTTGCCTCCACCTGCCGGGTACGTACCCGCACAAAATGCTCCAGTTTGTCCATATATTCCTGTTCCGTGATGCTGCCCTCTGCCACATAGGTGAGCCCCTTTTCCCAGCTTGCCGTAAGCTCCGGGTTCAGAAGCTGCCGGATAGAACAATTTACCACATCAAAGATCATTTCCCCAAGAAGCGTTGGAGTGATCACCTGGGTCTTTTTGTTCAGTGCCAGATATTTGATGTTAAAAAGCTTCTTCAGGATCTCGGCACGGGTAGCACTGGTGCCGATCCCGCTTCCCTTGATCTGGGCTCGAAGCTCCTCATCCTCGATCAGCTGTCCTGCATTTTCCATGGCAAGGATCATGGAACCGGAATTGTATCGTTTGGGCGGTGAAGTCTCACCCTCCTTGATACTCAAACCGTTCACAGGAAGTATATCACCCTTTTTCAGCTTCTGCAACGCCTCCAGGAGCACAGTATCACAGGAAACCTCGTCTTCCTCTCCATTTCCGTTTTTCTCACTGTCTGAAGCCCTTTTCCGCGAAAAAGAATTCGTGACGATCTTCAGATAGCCTTCTTCTTTGAGAACCTTAAAGGATGAAAAGAATGCCTCGCCGTCCAGCTTCGTCACAAGACTCACCTTCTGATAAACGGCCGGCGGATAAAAAATACACAAAAATCTCCGTACAATGGTCTCGTACACACGCTGTGCAGTAAGAGACACACTTCCCAGCGCGTTCAGTCCCTGACCGGTAGGAATGATCGCGTAATGGTCTGTGATCTGCTTGTCATTCACATATCTGGTCTTTGCAATGCTTTTCCAGGATTCCATCCCCAAAACCTCTGCCGCCGCAGCACCGGCCTGCTGATAATTTCGAAGACCGGAAATATTCTTGTATATCTCCTTGGCCACTGCCGTGGAAAGAACTCTGGCATCCGTTCTCGGATAAGTCACCAACTTCTTCTCATAAAGCTCCTGTACGATCCGGAGTGTCTCGTCCGGACTGATCTTAAACAGCTTTGAGCACACATTCTGAAGCTCCGCCAGGTTAAAAAGAAGCGGCGGATTTTTGTTTTCTTTTTTTCGTTCCACCTTTTCCACAATACAGGAAAGGGGCTGGTTCACCATCAGCTGATCGATCAGCATCTGTGCATGCTCTTTTTTCCTGAAGCCGTTTTCTTTATAAAGATACGGGGACTGGAAATACCGGCTGCCTTCCACAGCTCTCCATTCACCGTCAAAATTTTCGCCTGCAAGTCCAATGCTGCCAAGGACACGGTAAAACGGTGTCTTCACAAAGACACGGATCTCCCGTTCTCTCCGCACCACCATGCCAAGAACACAGGTCATCACACGCCCAACTGCAATGGCCTGATATTTGGAATGGAGATAATTGGTGACACTGCTTCCGTAGCGCAAGGTCAGAACTCTGGAAAAATTGATTCCCATAAGATAATCTTCCTTTGCGCGGAGATACGCAGATGCTGCCAGATTATCATACTCCGAGATATCCTTCGCTTCACGGATCCCTCTTAAGATCTCTTCCTCTGTCTGGGAATCGATCCACACACGTTTCTGGACTTTCCCCTTTACTCCTGCCATCTGGGCTACCAGACGGTAGATATATTCACCCTCACGTCCGGAGTCGGTACACACATAAATGGTATCCACATCCGGCCGGTTCAGCAGTCCTTTTACGATCTCGAACTGCTTTTTGACCCCGGGGATCACTTCATATTTAAATTCGCGCGGCAAAAAAGGCAGGGTATCAAAACTCCACCTTTTAAACTTGATATCATATTTTTCGGGATAGCTCATGGTAACCAGGTGTCCTACACACCAGGTTACCACAGAATCATCAGATTCCAGATATCCGTCTTTTCTCTGACCGTTGATCTTCAAAGCCTTCGCAAATTCCTGTGCCACGCTGGGCTTCTCCGCTATGTATAAAGCCTTTGCCATACTATTTATCTGCACTCATCTTTCTAAGCGGCCATGCCAGAAGCACAGCTCCGCCAACTATATTTCCCAGTGTTACGATCACCATGCTTTTAAGCATAGCGCCGACAGACAATCCTGGCACCATACAGAATGCAACTGTAAAAATACCCATATTTGCAATACAATGCTCAAATCCGCTGACAACGAAACCTGAAATACAGATCACGATCATCAGGAACTTGCCTGACTCACTCTTCAGCTTAATGCCGCAGAGAACAGCAAGACAGACGAAGAAATTACAAAGTACCGCACGGAAAAACATCTGACCTGCCGGAATACTCAGTTTTCCGTTTATAAATCCGGCAAAATAATCTGCTGTACCGGACGCTCCGGCACCTACAAAGATCAGTGCCAGGATCAGGCAGCCCACAAAATTGCCGATGTAACTGATTCCCCAGACCTTTCCAACATCTTTCCATGATACGCTCTTGTCATACGCACCAAAAGCCATTACCAGATTGTTACCGGTAAACAGCTCTCCTCCTACCATTACGATCAGCAGGACCGCAATGGAGAACACGATGGCTCCAAGGAATTTCCCCCATTCCGGGAATGTCTTGGAAAATACATTTCCAACAACGTTACTGTAGATCATCGCCACATCAATAAAAAATCCGGCCATGATTGCCCGCATAAAGTATTTTCCGAAATTGCTGTTCAGTAAGTTTATCTTACCCTTCGCAGCGGTTGACAGTTTCTCTACATCCTCCCTGTTCATAAATAGCACCTCCACATATTTTTAGCAAGCGTGGCACTTTGTTACTGCTTCTTTGTTCACAGTAACACGCTTTCCGGAAATCTGCTTGTTATATTGTAACACTTTACCAATTATTCCACAATGAAAATGCGAAAATTTTCAAAAATTTCCGTTTTGTTACATACAACAAACAATATCCGTTTTATACCAGAACACGATAGATGCCATCCCAGGCCAGTTCCTTTTTTTTCAGGAAATTTTCTGTTTCCTCCTCTGATTGCTCCACGCATTTCCATGCCAGTCCGCACTGGGCACTGATCTCTGAAGGGATCGGGATCAGCCTTCCCGGAAATTCAGATTCCTTGGCCGTTCTTTCCATTTTCATGGCAGCCGTGGTTGTGGAAAATGTCACAACTGTAGTAATTACTTTTCTGCGCATATCTCCTTTGTTCCTTCCACATACGCAAAAACAGGACACCGGAAAAACCGATATCCCGTTTCTGATGATTTTCTTTATTTCATGTAAAGGATCCAGTTCTTATTTAGCCTGGATATATCCTTTCGCTTTCAGAGTTTCTGCACAGAGAACTGCTCCGCCTGCGGCACCTCTTACTGTGTTATGGGAAAGTCCGATGAACTTGTAATCATAAACAGTATCCTCACGAAGACGTCCTACAGATACTCCCATTCCATTCTCATAGTTTACATCCATCTGTACCTGCGGACGGTTGTCCTCCTCAAGATACTGGATGAACTGCTTCGGAGCGCTTGGAAGCTCAAGCTCCTGCGGAAGTCCCTTAAACTCAACCAGCTTCTGGATCAGCTGCTCTTTGGTAGGTTTCTTGCGGAATTTAACGAATACAGCTGCTGTATGTCCGTTGAGGACCGGAACACGTACACACTGGCATGTGATGACAGGTGTGGTAGCTGGAACGATCACGCCGTCCTCGATCTTGCCCCAGAGTCTTAACGGCTCCTTCTCACTCTTCTCTTCCTCACCACCGATGTACGGAATGATGTTGTGCTCCATCTCCGGCCAGTCCTTGAAGGTTTTTCCTGCTCCGGAAATAGCCTGGTATGTAGTGGCAACTACTTCATACGGCTCGAACTCTTTCCATGCGGTAAGTACCGGAGCGTAACTCTGGATAGAGCAGTTCGGTTTAACAGCTACAAAGCCGCGTTTTGTTCCGAGACGTTTCTTCTGGAATTCGATAACCTCGAAGTGCTCCGGATTGATTTCCGGAACTACCATCGGAACGTCCGGTGTCCAGCGGTGTGCGCTGTTGTTGGACACAACCGGTGTCTCTGTCTTTGCATATTCTTCCTCGATCGCCTTGATCTCATCCTTAGTCATATCAACTGCGGAAAATACAAAGTCAACCGTAGCTGCAACCTTCTCAACCTCGTGGATATCCATAACAACCAGCTTCTTTACTGCCTCCGGCATCGGAGTATCCATTTTCCATCTGCCGCCTACAGCCTCCTCGTAGGTCTTGCCTGCGCTTCTCGGGCTTGCCGCTACAGTAACCACCTCAAACCACGGGTGATTCTCCAGAAGAGAAATGAATCTCTGACCAACCATTCCAGTTGCACCTAAAATACCGACTTTAAGCTTTTCACTCATAATAAAACTCTCCTCATCTTGTGTCCCTCCATGGCACACATTTGTCTTTTCTGTAAATACTATACCAATTTTTCCTAAAATGCAAGCATTATCTTAATTTTTTTCAAGATACTCTTTATTCTGAGCAATCACCTGCTCCATCACGTCCGGTCCCGGCGCTCCCAGAGTCACACGTTTTTCCACGCAGGTCTTCATACTGATGGCTTCATAGATGTCCTCCTCAAACACAGGACTGATCTCTTTGTACTCGGAAAGCGGAAGCTCATCCAGAGAGATTCCCTTATCCAGACAGAGAAGGACCAGTCTTCCGACGATGCCATGAGCATCACGGAACGGTACACCGTGGTTAACCAGATAATCTGCTGCGTCTGTGGCGTTTGTAAAGCCTCTCTTTGCACTTGCCTCCATGTTGGCTTTGTTGAACTGCATAGTGGAAACCATGCCGGTAAACAGGGCGATACAGCCCTTTACGGTGTCAATGGCATCAAAGGTCAGCTCCTTGTCTTCCTGCATATCTTTGTTGTATGCAAGCGGGATTCCCTTCATGGTTGTGAGAATAGATGTCAGCGCTCCGTAAACACGGCCTGTTTTTCCACGGACAAGCTCTGCGATATCCGGATTCTTCTTCTGCGGCATGATACTGCTGCCTGTGCTGTATGCGTCATCGATCTCAACGAAACGGTACTCATTGGAATTCCACAGAATGATCTCCTCGGAAAAACGGCTCAGATGCATCATGATCGTAGAAAATGCACTGAGAAGCTCGATGACATAATCTCTGTCAGATACGGAATCCATACTGTTTCTGGTTGGTGCATCAAAGCCGAGAAGCTCTGCAGTATAGGCACGATCCAGCGGATAAGTGGTTCCTGCCAGTGCTCCCGCTCCAAGCGGACAGGTATTCATTCTCTTACGGATATCAAAAAGTCTGTCACGGTCTCTGCGGAACATCTCAAAATATGCGCCTACATGGTGTGCCAGAGTTACCGGCTGTGCCTTCTGAAGGTGGGTAAATCCCGGCATGTAGGTGTGAACATTCTCTTCCATGATCTTCTGCAGGGCAAGAAGAAGGTCCTTCAGCTCCTTATCTGTCTCATCGATCTCGTCGCGGACATAAAGCTTCATATCCAGAGCTACCTGGTCATTACGGCTTCTTCCTGTGTGAAGCTTCTTTCCGGCATCTCCGATACGGTCGATCAGGTTTGCCTCCACGAAGCTGTGGATATCCTCATACTCCGCTGTGATCTCCAGCTTGCCTGCTTCCACGTCTGCAAGGATACCGTCCAGTCCTTCTGTGATCTGCTCCTTTTCTTCCTCTGTCAGGATCCCCTGTTTTGCAAGCATGGCAACATGTGCCTTGCTTCCACGGATATCCTGTCTGTAAAATTTTTGATCAAAGGAAATGGATGCGTTAAAATTGTAAACCAGCTTGTCCGTTTCTTTTGTAAAACGGCCTCCCCATAACTGTGCCATATTGATTCTTCCTCACTTTTCTTTTTTGCGGCAGAACTGTCTTCTCCGGACATACACGAGCTCCGTCTCCCGGACGTCTGCACTTTTCTGTGTTAGTGTAACATATTTTTATAAAAATGCAAAGTTTTTCATAATTATACGTTTGCTGTCTTCAGCCGTTGTTACTGTTCACTCGGTTCTCAGTAACCAGCCGTTCTCTGTCCATGGCTTCTTTCTTTGAAAATACACAGCCGCAGTAATTCTGCCGGTACAAAGCATGCTCATGAGACAGTTCAATAGAACGCTTGTAGCCATTCTTTTTCTTAAAATCTGAAGTCAGATGTGGCACTTTATAGATTTCTGCCAGCTCCTCGCCAATCTCATTGATCTTCTGTGCATTTTTCAGCGGACTGATACTTAATGTTGTGGTGAAATAATCATATCCTCCCTCCTTCGCCAGCTTTGCCGCCTCTTCCATCCGCAGGCGGTAACACCGAAAGCACCGTTCTCCTCCTTCCGGAACGTTCTCCAGGCCTTTGGCCATCTCGTAAAACTCCTCCGGGTCATACCGTCCCTCCACCAGCGTTACCGGATGGACAAACTCCATCTCCCCGATCAGGCGGCGGATCTCAGCCACGCGGTGTGAATATTCCTCCACCGGTGCAATATTGGGATTATAAAAAAATATCGTGATTTCAAAATACTGCGACAGATATTCCATCACATAGCTGCTGCATGGCGCACAGCAGGCATGCAGAAAAAGTCTGGGGGTTTTCCCTTCTTTCTGGTTTCTTTCAATCAGTTTATCCAGTTCTTTCTGGTAGTTTCTCTTGTTCAATGTTTGTAATTCCTTTCTCTATGACTGTTTTCAGGCAGACATCAAAGTATGCATCTCTGCCATTGGCCTTCTCATGTTTCAGACATATGATAATATTATATCATTATCTACGAAAAGGAGGCAACATCCATGAATCCTGTCCTGAAAGTGCGGGACGTGTGTCTCTCCTATCACACATTGTCCGGTGAGACACCCGCCCTTTCTCATATATCCTTTGACCTGATGCCCGGTGAATTCCTGTCCATTGTAGGACCTTCCGGATGCGGAAAATCCACTCTTCTGAATCTCATTGCCGGCCTGCTCACTCCGGAGCACGGTTCCATTACTCTGGGAGACCGTCCGATATCCTCCGGCAGTGCCGCTGTAGGATATATGCTCCAGAAGGATCATCTTCTGGAATGGCGGAGCATCTACAAAAACATCCTTCTCGGCCTGGAGATCCGGAAAGAGCTCACACCTGAAAAACTGGCACATGCAGAAGCCCTTCTTCAGACCTACGGTCTGGACCGTTTCCGTGATGCCCGCCCTTCCCAGCTTTCCGGCGGAATGCGCCAACGTGCCGCTCTGATCCGGACCCTGGTGCTGGAACCGGAGCTCCTTCTTCTGGACGAACCATTTTCCGCTCTGGATTACCAGACCCGCTTAAATGTCAGTGATGATATCGGAAAAATCCTCAAAAGCTCCGGCAAGCCTGCGATCCTGGTCACTCACGATATCTCAGAGGCCATCAGCATGGCCGACCGGGTACTGATCCTTTCTGCACGTCCTGCCACTGTACGAAAGATCATTGATATCGATCTGGATATCAGCGACCGCACTCCCCTCTCCTCCAGAAATGCTCCGGATTTTAAGAAATATTTTAACATCATATGGAAGGAGCTCAATGAAAATGCCTGAAATTTCCAGACAGCAGAAACAATACCTTGCACGGCAGAAAAAAGAAAAACACATTATCCTGGCTGCACGGACACTTCTTTTTGTTCTGTTTATGGGACTTTGGGAAATATCCTCTGATCTTGGATGGATCGATTCCTTTATCTTCAGCAGTCCTTCCCTGATCGCAAAGACCTTTCTTTCCATGTGCAGGGATCAGTCCCTGTTTGCACATATTGCCGTGACACTGGCAGAAACTCTTGTCAGTTTCTTTTTTGTTGTGATCCTGGGTGTAGGAACCGCAGTACTTCTCTGGTGCTCCCGACGGATCGCACGGATCCTGGAGCCATGTCTGGTGGTACTGAACAGTCTCCCGAAATCTGCTCTGGCCCCTCTTCTGATCGTATGGCTTGGTGCCAACGAACGTACCATTGTGGTCGCCGGCATGTCTGTAGCCATCTTCGGTTCCGTTATCAATCTGTACTCCGGCTTCTGCCAGGCAGATCCGGAAAAGCTGAAGCTGATTGAAACTCTGGGGGGACACAAAAAGGAAAAGCTTCTGAAGATCGTCCTGCCCTCCTCCGTTCCTCTTATCCTGAGTGTGATGAAGGTCAACATCGGGCTTTGCCTGGTGGGCGTGATCATCGGAGAATTTATCGGTGCCCGAAAAGGCCTGGGATACCTGATCATTTACGGAAGCCAGACATTCAGGCTTACATGGGTCCTGATGTCCATTGTGATCCTCTGCATCATTGCCATGCTGCTGTATTTTGCACTTTATCTTATTGAAAAGCAGGTCCGGAAGCATTAGCTGTAAAAAGGGCGTGTAAAAATGATCTCTCATTTTTTACACGCCCCTTTTGCTCTTATAACCTCTGTTTCAAAGTTTTCCCACGACAAAGGCCGTGCATAATAAAAACCCTGGATCTCATCGCAGTTCAGGCTTCGCAATATCTCCACCTGTTTTGCTTTCTCCACGCCCTCGGCAAGAACCTTCATTCCCAGGCTGTGTGCCAGCGAAATGGTATGACGGATCACCTGCTGCCCACGAAAATTCTCTATGTAATCGATCAGACTTTTATCCAGCTTCAGAGTATCGAATGGCAGCTGGTTCAGGCTTGTCATAGATGAATAGCCGGAGCCAAAATCATCCATATGAAGCTTGAATCCTGCATCCACCATCTCCTCTATGAGTTTACTGATCTGATCATTATACAACGCAGCAGTTTCTGTCAATTCAATGGGAACAGAAGAAAACGGAATGCCATTTTCTTCCACGATCTTCACATAACGACAGATCATATTATCGTAATGGATACTGGCACGTGACAGATTCACCGAAATCGGAAGTATCTTTTTCCCTGATCTTATACGTTCCCCCTGGATGCTGCATACCTTTCGGAAAACATATTCATCAAGGCGTACGATCAGACCATCCTTCTCAAAAAGAGGGATAAATTCTCCCGGCGAAACCATAGTTCCTTCCGCTCTCTTCCAGCGCACCAGTGCCTCCGCCCCAACGATCTCTTCTGTCTCCACACTGTATTTCGGCTGCAGGTAGACTACGAATTCTTCATTGCGTATAGCCTCCACGAAAGCATTCTCCATCTGTCCGTTACGGATATGCCTCTGTCTCATCTCATCATCATAAAAAGCGATCTGGTGCTCATAGTCATCCCGGATACTCTTCATGGCCAGAAAAGCCCTGTCACAGATCAGGGTAAAAGGCAGTGTCTTATCCACATTCTCATAGACCCCATAGTTGACCACCAGATTAGGAATCGGTGCTCCACTCTCGACCCTGTGGATAAATTTCTCCATATCTGCCATACGGATCTCTTTCTTTCCATATATGATGGCTACAAACTGGTCTCCTCCATATCTGCCCACCGTCCCGTAGCGAACCTGATTTCTATACGTATCTCCCAGATAAGTAAGAACCTGATCACCGGTCTTCTCTCCATAGGTTCCGTTGATCCATTTAAAGTTCTTTATATCTGCCACCACCACATGAAAATCCTGATTCGTATTAAAGCGCATCAGCGTCTTTGCATGATGGAAAAAGGCCTGTCTGATATAAAGCCCTGTAAGATCATCATATTCCAGAGCTGAGAGTACCATCACGGACTCTCTCAGCTTGATCACATTGTTGATCTTACTTTTTAATATACGGACATTATACGGTTTCCGTACAAAATCCACTGCTCCCAGTTCCAGACATCGCACCTCATCCTCCAACCGGTTACTTCCGGTCATGATGATCACAGGCACAGAGGTCAGCATCACATCATCACGGATCAGCTCCAGAAACTGAAATTCATCACATACCGGCACACTCATATCAAGAAGAATTGCAGAAAGGGTTTTGTAATTCTCAGACAGACGCTTCATCCCCTCTGCTTCATTCATCGCAGTGATAACCTCAAAACTGCCCTCCAGATGTTCTGTAAGCGCTTTCCGATCCGTCTCGTCATTCACTACAATAAGAAGTTTTCTTCCGGATGCTGTTCCTCCTGGTTCCAGTATGGACTCCATCTCACTGTACCGTACATCCATATCCTCATTGGCAAAAGCAAACACCACGGTCTGAAAATCCTCAGCCGTTCCTACCCTGGCACATTTCACATAGAAATATTCAATCCTCCCGTTGCTTCGGCGTACACGATAATGTACCATCAACTGGGGAATCCTTGTAAGACGTTGGCATATCTTCTCAAAATCCATCATCTGATGCATCCGGATCCTGTCCTCTGCCGCAACACTGCTCTCAATATAAATATCCATGATCTTCTCATAGGATTCATCCCTGCGAAGTCCCTCCTCCCCATAAGCTCCACTCTGCCCCTGGAAGCGGCATACCTGAACCTTATGAGTCTCTCTGTCAACAGAGTAGATATTGATAAAATTTTTTCCGAGAACATTAATGATCCCCATAAGAAGCGGATTCTCCATCATTCCGCTGCTGATCTCATCATTCGTCTCTGTATCCGAAAAAACAAGGGCATGTCCTGTCCCGCCGGATTCCAGCGGAATCTCCACAGCATCAACCGAACGCAGGATATTCCGTCCCGATTCCAGATAGTTCTTCGGACCTTTGATCCCGTTAACGACCGGACAGATCTCACAGGGAGTTTCTCTGTTTCTCAGACAGTGATAGCATTTCTCGCCCCTCTTCAGCTGCGGATAGATCTCACGTGCTGCCAGGTTATAGCTGATAATCTTATAATCCTCATCTATGACATACATTCCCGATGCATTTTTCCCCACGAGCATCACCTCCGGATTCGTAAATTTCTCATAGATCCTTCGTGACAGTTACTGTCTCAAAATCCTTAAATATTCCTTCATTATATACGATTTTTCTGATAACTGCAATTATCTTTCGTATTATTTATTTTTCATATTGGTTTTATTATATTTCGATTATCAGCGCATCTGAAAGGATTTCCCCCTGAGCGGAACCCCTGCAAGCTCCGCAAGCCTTTTGATCCCGGAATCTGCTATGGATACCGCACTCTCCACATGATTGAAATCTGTGGCACTGTAATCAAACAGGATATTTCCCTGTGCTTCAAACTCCTCGTCCCGTTCCCAGAAAAAGAATCTCATAGGCATACAGTCAAAGGCCCTGATCTCATATCCCACATCACCCTGGGGCAGTTCCCTGCCGTCAAGCTTCTGAAACGCCTCCCTCAATTCCTTTTCATGGCCGGAAAATGTAGCACTGAACACATCCGTCTCTCCGATCTGATACGCCGGCGCAAATGGTCTTGCATTCCTGAGATCTGCAAAAGGGACCCACTTATCCATAATAAAAGCCCCCTCTTTCGCATACCCCAGAAGCGTATAAATATTCAGCATCTCCGTAGTATCCGGTTCTCTCTGTCCATCCAGGCTCCGGATACTGCCGTCTTCCAGACTCACCCCATATCTTCTTCCGAAATGAATGATCGTGAGAAACCCGTTTTCTTCCTTCAGTTCCGGCACCCGTTTATGCAGATCTGCCTGATCCATCTTCAAAAAGCGTTGTGCCCACTCTTCACATAGTTTTACATAATTGGAAATTCTTTCTTCTTTCATCCTGTCTTCTCCCTGTCTGATATCGATATCCTTTCTCCGCTGTATTCCGGACTTTTTTTACAGAATACACTGCTTTCACATTTTCCGCAAGAATCTTCGCCGATGTATCCGAAATCCGGCTATTTTCAGTGTTACTGTTTTTTCAGCATCCCGGAACCTTCTTAAGCGTTTCTTTTTTTCGACAGATCATCCATCAATTTTCCCAAATCCGTCTAATTTCCCAATATAAAAATAACGTTTTTTTGCACAAAAAACTGGATTTTCTTTTTTGAAAGGTGTATAATATTAACAAAGTTTATTGTTTTTATGGTTAAAGACACCTGGCAGTAAACAAGAAATGAAAGTGAGGATTCGCCATGAAACAAAACAGTATGTTAGCAATGATCCTGGCCGGTGGAAGAGGAAGTCGTCTTCACGAGTTGACGAATAAAGTTGCCAAGCCAGCCGTTG
This sequence comes from Blautia sp. MSK20_18, assembly GCF_020553125.1. Lineage (NCBI taxonomy): Bacteria > Bacillati > Bacillota > Clostridia > Lachnospirales > Lachnospiraceae > Blautia > Blautia sp. MSK20_18. The sequence goes on along the minus strand of NZ_JAJCGR010000021.1, from coordinate 16,126 downwards.
GTTATGGCGGTAAATACCGTATCGTGGATTTTCCGCTCAGTAACTGTGCCAACAGCGGCATTGATGTCGTAGGTGTACTGACACAGTATGAATCAGTTTTACTGAACAGCTATGTAGCAGCCGGTGGCCGCTGGGGCCTTGATGCCAAGGACAGCGGAGTTTATGTACTTCCCCCACGTGAGAAGGCTGATGCCGGTCTGGATGTATACCGTGGAACAGCTGATGCGATCTCTCAGAATATTGATTTCATCGACTCACAGAACCCGGAATACCTTCTGATCCTTTCCGGTGACCATATCTATAAGATGAATTATGCAAAGATGCTTGATGACCATATCCAGCATAAGGCAGATGCGACTATTGCAGTTATCGAGGTTCCCATGAAGGAAGCCAGCCGTTTCGGTATCATGAACACCGGTGAAGATGATCGCATCGTGGAATTTGAGGAGAAACCGGAACACCCGAAGAGCAATCTTGCCTCCATGGGTATCTACATATTCAACTGGAAGCTTCTGCGCAAGCTCCTGCTGGCAGATATCAAAAATCCGGATTCCAATCACGATTTCGGTAAAGACATCATCCCTACACTCCTTGCACAGGACAAAGCACTCTACGCCTACAAGTTCAAAGGCTACTGGAAGGATGTAGGAACCATCGATTCCCTCTGGGAAGCAAACATGGATCTTCTCAGTCCTAACAGTGAACTGGATCTTAACGATCCTACCTGGAAAATCTACACTGAGGATGCTACCTCTCTTCCACAGTATATCTGTGATACAGCTGTGATCAACACTGCTTTCATTACTCAGGGCTGTGTTGTAGAAGGTGAGATCACCAACTCCGTACTTTTCACAGGCGTCAAGGTCGGTCCTGGTGCCAAGATCATCGACAGTGTCCTGATGCCGGGTGTTGTTGTTGAAGCAGGTGCCGTTGTCCAGCGTGCTCTCGTTGCAGACGGAGTCGTGATCGGTGCCAATGCTCGTGTCGGTTCCAAGGACAGTGAGCACATCGAACTTGTATCAAAACGTGTAAAGGGGGCTGAGTAATATGTTTAAAGCATTTGGAATCGTGAATTCCTCAGAAAGAAATATCCATGTGGAGGGGCTTCAGGACTACCGTGCGATCGGCGCCTTTTCATTTCTCGGAAGATATCGTGTCATCGACTTCCCGATCTCAAATATGACCAACAGCGGAATTGAGTACATTCAGGTCTATGTAAAGAACAAACCCCGTTCTCTTGTAGAACATCTCGGAACCGGACGTCACTACAACATCAACTCCAAGAGCGGTAATCTCCAACTCCTCTTTTCAGAGCATTCCGGAGTCAACGATATCTATAACACCGATATCGACAACTACTACTCCAATCTGGAGTGCATCGAAGCAGTTCATTATCCGTATGTTGTTATCGCTCCGAATTACATGATCTACACCACCGACTATTCCAAGCTGATCGATGCCCATATCGAATCCGGTGCAGATGTGACCATGCTTTATCATTCCGTTGATAATGCCAAGGAGAACTATCTGAACTGCCACATCCTGAACCTGAACCGTCAGAAGGGTGTTCTCTCCATTGAGCACAACCACGGCAATGCAAAGAACCGCAACATTTTCATGGATACCTACGTAATGAGCAAGGAGCTTTTCATCAGCCTCATCCATAAGGCAAAAGAGATCTCCTCTCTTTATACCCTTGCAGACGTGATCAATGCCGGCTGCAGAGACGGTGAGCTGGATGTGCGTGGTATATCTCATCGCGGATATTTTGCATCGATCACTGATTTCAAGAGCTATCACGATGCAAATATGGATCTGATCGACTACAAAACTGCAACCGATCTTTTCCATGATAACTGGCCGATCTATACACGCACCAACAACTCCTGTCCGACCCATTATTTTGACACAGCCAATGTTTCCAACTCCGTTATTTCCAACGGCTCCATGATCGAGGGAACTGTAGAGAATTCCATTGTCGGACGTGGCTGTACCATCAAAAAGGGCGCTGTTATCAAGAACTGTGTAGTTCTTGCAGACTGCACCATCGGTGAGAATGTCCATATCGAAAATCTGGTGGTAGACAAGCATGCCAAGATCACGCATGCCAAGGAGATCATCCGTCCTGCGGATGAGCTAGGATACATCAAACGTAACGATACACTGTAATATTCATATATAATAAGGCCTCCGGTTCCTGTGTTACGAACCGGAGGCCTTATTTATCTCTGTACTCAGCTAAGCATATGGATCCATCATTTCAGAACAGACTGGATCCATTTCAACGCATTCTCTTTATTCTTCACATTACCCGGAAGGCAGATGCACACCGGATCATATCTCAGGCCAAATTCCTGAGCAACACTACTGCTGCCGTCAAGCTCCAGATGCTGATCATCCACAGCGCCCAGAGACTCAAACACCTCATCTCCAAACGTTTCCCTGAGATCTGCATACATTCCGCTGTCTTTCTCATGTTCATAGAGTTCCTTCGGCATGATCAGGACATCAACGGTAGCACTCTGGATTTCCGTCACATATGCGATCCTGGCATAGTAATCAAAATCCTCTCCTGTCTCGTCCGTCATCAGATTCTGCGCCACACTGACTTCTGCATATTTATCCTCTGTTCCCAGTGTCTTCAGAGCATCCTCTTCCACCTTCTCAGAGTCATAATTTCCTGCATTCACCACCGCAATGGAAAGCACCGTCTTCATCTGTGCGTGACGATAAATATTCACTCCCAGACAGACTCCGCCAATGGCAAGAAGCACGCACAGCATATGTATCTTATAATACATCCAGATATACTGAATCTTCTTACCTGTTCCCATTCCCTTCAGTTTCTCTCTTTCGATCCGGCGGCGTTCCTTCTTCGTCAGATCAGTTTCGTTGGGCATCTCCGGATTCAGTACACTCTCATCGTGTCCGTCACTGCCGGCCTCCGCTCTGTTTTGTAAATCCATAAAAATCTCCTTTGTCTTTCATATCTCAGTATTTTTTACCCTGAAGCGGGATATTCCAGTCGCTTTCCCCGCATCTTCCGGGTGGGTGCTGTGACTTATCAATAAAGGATATTTTAGCATATTTTGGTACAAAATCACAGCGCATAAATATGAAAATACCATAAACTCTTCTATTTCCGACAGATCCTCATTCCATATCCATACATTACCGCCACAGCAGTCACAAGAACACAGACCATCACCGGTCTCATCCACAAATATAAGAGATTTTTCTCAATTCCTGCTGCCACAGCCACATCCTTCAGGATGTCAGCCACACAGAGATGGAACAGATAAATAAAAAATGCATATTTCTGACCGATGGCTACCGGAAGCTCGGGCACTTTCCGATTCTTTCCCATGATTGCAATGAGAAAAAGGCCAACAGCCATAAATACTGAACCCAGAAACAATTCCAGTTTGCCAAAATACCGGTATTCCAGCAGACTTGCGATCCCGCCGCCAGCTGCCATGCCATACAAAAGAAGCACTTTTTTTCCTGCAAAACAGGCTTCCAGCTTTTCCTGATATCTGTGTATCAGATGTCCCAACATAAAAAACGGAAATCCGGTAAACAGATAGTTGCGAAACTGCATAACACGGAAATGCCTTTCCGGGAACAGGAAGGTCGAAAATTCCTCCATTCCGAAATGGATCAGAAGAAGCACCGGTATCAGAACATATGCCTGCTTACAAATCCGGAATCTTGCTGCCAGGGCAAAAAGAAGATAACAATAGAGCAGTGCCGGGAGAAACCACAGATGCCATTTCACCTGAGAGCTGTTATTATATAGAAGAAACTGGCGGATATGTTCCCCCGAAACCAGGGCTTCCAGCCATTCCTTCTGGCTTGCTCCGTCGATGTGGTTCTGGATCAGCTCCCACAGACAGCAGACCGGAAATGCCACAAGCATCAGCTTCAGAACATGCCGGATCTTTTTTCCGGTTCTTATAAATTCCGTATCATCGCCACGGAAACAAAAATATCCGGATACCATAAAAAACACAGGTACTGCAAATCTGGCAAGTACATTGGCTATAATTCCGGCATTTCCCGGAAAATGGACGTGAAGAAGCACAACTGCATAAGCACAGATCGCCTTTACCATATCCAGAGTACGGTTTCGCATAAAAATTACTCCTTTTTATATCGAACGCTTATCCCGGAAATATGATTCCGGGGTTCCTTTTTTTCGAAACGATATACTAACAAACCAGCAGAATTTTGTCAATGCTGTTTTTCTCCTGTACGGTTTACTCTTATACGTTTTACTCTTGTACGGCTTCCGGATCTGAATTATAATTCTTTTATGACTTCTATGACAGGATGTTTGTTATTTCCTCAGAAAGGATTCTATTTTTTATGAAAAAAGACGGCTACTATTCTTCCGGCGAATTTGCACGCATGGCACACGTAACTCTGCGTACTGTCCGCTATTATGATAAACAGGATATCCTGAAACCCTCTCTCGTCACCGAATCCGGCGCACGTTTTTATACAGATGAGGATTTTGCAAGGCTTCAGCAGATCCTCCTTCTGAAATACCTGGGCTTTTCCCTGGATGACATCCGTGAAATGACCATCGGTGATTCCGATTATCATTTCATGCTGAATTCTCTGAATATCCAGCTTCGTCTGGTCCGTGACCGGATCGAACAGATGCAGCTGGTGGAAAAAGCGATCCAGGATACCGCACAGATGATAAAGGAACAGCACACCATTGACTGGAGCCAGATGCTGAACCTGATCCACCTGACCGGCATGGAAAAAAGCCTCAAGAATCAGTATCAGAATGCCACCAACATTTCCTCCAGGATCAACCTTCACAGCCTGTACTCCCAGAACAAACAGGGATGGTTTCCCTGGATCTTTGAGCAGTGCCGGATCTCACCCGGTCTTCGTATTCTGGAGCTGGGCTGCGGGGACGGAACGTTATGGACCGACAACCTTTCCCTTCTGCCGGAGGATATCTCCATCACACTTTCCGATATTTCCAGCGGTATGCTCCGCGATGCCAGACGAGCCATCGGTTCCTCGGATACCCGGTTTGCGTTCCGGGCCTTTGACTGCAGAAAAATCCCCTGCAAGGACGAAAGCTTTGATCTGGTGATCGCCAATCACGTGCTTTTTTACTGCGATGATATTCCCTCCGTCCTGAAGGAAGTCCGCCGTGTCCTCGCTCCCGGCGGAAGATTTCTCTGCAGTGCTTACGGAAAGGCACATATGCAGGAGGTCAGCCAGCTGGTGCAGGATTTTGATGAACGGATCGTGCTTTCCGCAGACCGGCTTTATGAACGGTTCGGACGTGAAAACGGCCAGAGTATCCTGGCGCCCTTTTTCCCAAAGGCTCAGTGGCTTTCTTATGAAGACTGCCTTCTGGTCCAGGATGCGGAGCCGCTGATCTCCTACGTCCTCTCCTGCCACGGCAACCAGAATCAGTATATATTGGACCGTTACAAGGAATTCCGGGCCTACACCGCCAGAAAAACTGCCAAAGGATTCCGCATTACCAAGGATGCCGGCGTATTTCTTTGTGAAAAATAGCCAAAAATAAAAAATATGAAAAAAGCTCTTGAAGGTGACCTTGCGTCACCTTTTATAATACAGTTACAGTAACAAAGTTATGTGCAGGCACGACTTATGCTGCACATCATCACGCAAAGGAGAAAACATATGAAAGGAATTATTTTAGCCGGAGGCTCCGGAACACGTCTTTACCCACTTACCATGGTGACCTCCAAACAGCTTCTGCCGATCTTTGACAAACCGATGATCTACTATCCTATGTCTGTTCTTATGAACGCAGGCATCCGTGATATCCTGATCATCTCCACCCCGCAGGATACCCCGAGATTTGAGGAGCTTCTCGGTGACGGCCATCAGTTCGGTGTCAACCTTACCTACGCTGTACAGCCAAGCCCGGACGGACTTGCTCAGGCATTTATCATCGGCGAGGAATTCATCGGCAACGACACCGTATGTATGGTCCTTGGTGACAACATTTTCGCAGGACATGGCCTCAAAAAGCGCCTGAAAGCTGCTGTAGACAACGCAGAAACAGGCAAAGGTGCCACTGTTTTCGGATACTATGTAGATGATCCGGAGCGTTTCGGCATCGTGGAATTCGACCAGAACGGAAAAGCTGTTTCCATTGAAGAGAAACCGGAAAAGCCAAAAAGCAACTACTGTGTAACCGGTCTCTACTTCTACGACAACAAGGTTGTAGAGTACGCAAAAAATCTAAAGCCAAGCGCAAGAGGCGAGCTTGAGATCACTGACCTGAACCGTATCTACCTTGAGAAGGGACAGCTGAACGTTGAGCTTCTGGGCCAGGGCTTCACATGGCTGGATACCGGTACACACGAAAGCCTTGTAGAGGCAACCAACTTCGTAAAAACCATGGAGCAGCATCAGCACCGCAAGATCGCATGCCTTGAGGAGATTGCTTACTTAAACGGCTGGATCACAAAGGAGGACGTGCTCAAGGTTTACGAAATCCTTAAGAAAAACCAGTATGGCCAGTATCTCAAGGATGTTCTGGACGGAAAATATCTGGACGCGCTTCACTAAGCCGATCTGATTTTCCGACACTGCATTTACCTGCGGACTCCGTTTCGACGGAATCCGCATAAGATCAATCATTTATTATAAAGGAGATTTTTTATGACAATCATCGTTACCGGCGGCGCCGGATTTATCGGAAGCAACTTTATTTTTCATATGATGGAGGCTCATCCGGATTACCGTATCGTATGCCTGGACTGCCTGACCTATGCCGGAAACCTTTCCACTCTTGCACCGGTCATGGACAAACCGAACTTCCGCTTTGTAAAGGAAAGCATCACAGACCGTGACGCTGTTTACAAGCTTTTCGAGGAGGAGCATCCTGACATCGTGGTAAACTTCGCAGCTGAGAGCCACGTAGACCGTTCCATCGAAAACCCGGAGGTATTCCTTGACACCAACATCAAGGGGACTGCTGTTCTCATGGATGCCTGCCGTAAATACGGAATCCAGCGTTATCATCAGGTTTCCACAGACGAGGTTTACGGAGATCTTCCGCTTGACAGACCGGACCTCTTCTTCACAGAGGAAACTCCGATCCATACAAGCAGCCCGTACAGCTCCTCCAAAGCAGGTGCTGACCTTCTTGTTCTCGCATACCACAGAACCTACGGCCTGCCTGTGACCATCAGCCGCTGCTCCAACAACTACGGCCCGTATCACTTCCCGGAAAAGCTGATCCCGCTGATGATCGCCAACGCTCTGAACGACAAACCACTCCCGGTTTACGGAAAGGGCGAAAATGTCCGCGACTGGCTCTATGTTGAGGATCACTGCCGTGCCATCGACCTGATCATCCACAAAGGACGTGTAGGCGAGGTTTACAATGTAGGCGGACATAATGAGATGAAAAACATCGATATCGTAAAACTGATCTGCAAGGAGCTTGGCAAACCGGAAAGCCTGATCACACATGTAGCAGACCGTAAAGGCCATGACATGCGCTACGCTATCGACCCGACCAAGATCCACAATGAGCTTGGATGGCTTCCTGAAACAAAATTCGCAGACGGAATCAAAAAGACCATCAAATGGTACCTTGACAACAAGGAATGGTGGGAAACCATCATCTCCGGTGAGTATCAGAACTACTACGAAAAAATGTATGGAAACCGCGAGGAGGTTAAAGCATGAGATTTTTCGTAACAGGTGTTGGCGGCCAGCTTGGCCATGACGTAATGAATGAACTGTCCGGCCGTGGACATGAAGGCGTAGGAAGTGACATTGCTCCTTCCTACAGCGGCATCGCTGATGGTACTCCTGTTACCACCATGCCTTATGTGCAGCTTGATATCACAGATAAAGAAGCGGTAGCAAAAACCATCCGTGAGGTAAAGCCTGATGCAGTGGTACACTGTGCCGCATGGACAGCCGTAGACGCTGCAGAGGACGAGGAAAACCGTGAGAAGGTACGTCTTGTCAATGTTGTAGGAACACAGAACATTGCGGACATCTGCAAGGAGCTTGGCATCAAGATGATGTATATTTCCACAGACTACGTTTTTGACGGCCAGGGAACCACACCATGGGATCCGGACTGCAAGGACTACGCTCCACAGAACGTATACGGTCAGACCAAGCTTGACGGTGAACTGGCAGTATCCGGCACTGTAGATAAATTCTTTATCGTACGTATTGCATGGGTATTCGGCAAAAACGGCAAAAACTTTATCCGTACCATGGTAAATCTGGGAAAAACCCATGACAAGCTTACCGTAGTCAGTGACCAGATCGGAACTCCGACCTACACCTACGACCTTGCACGTCTTCTGGTAGACATGGTCGAGACAGAGAAATACGGCTACTATCACGCAACCAACGAAGGCGGCTTCATCAGCTGGTATGATTTCACTAAAGAGATCTTCCGCCAGGCTGCTGCCCTCGGCCACAAGGAATACGAAAAAGTAGAGGTATCTCCTGTCACAACTGCAGAGTACGGCGTTTCCAAGGCTGTACGTCCATTCAACAGCCGCCTGGATAAATCCAAGCTTGTAAAAAACGGCTTTCAGCCACTTCCAACATGGCAGGATGCCCTGGAAAGATATCTGAAAGAGATCCTGTAAAAAAAAATCCATCGGTGATCGCCGGTGGATTTTTTTCGTTCTGTTTCTCATGAAAAAACAGCCGGTGGAAAGCTTTACGCTTCCCCGGCTGTTCTTATGCTAAAATTTAATAATTTTATCTTACTGCTGTGCAACAGTTCCGTCTGCTGCCTGGGCATCTGCTGTGCCATTCTGTGTGGCATCTGCAGTCTCACCCTGCGCTTCTGCTGTACTTCCCTCTGCAGCTGCCTGTGCATCATTATCCGTAGTTGCTGCCGCTGATGTTGCACTGTCTGCCTCCTCCTGGGAAACAGTCTCTCCGTCACGAACCTTCTTCATCATGGCCTCCGCCTTCTGAACGGTAGACTCATCCGGAATCATAACGTAAGCCTTCTGGCTCATAGAATACGGCTTCTGTGTGTCACCGGTACCATTTACACTGTAGCTTACGATGTTCCAGTCACCGCCGTTGTTCAACTGCTGCTGGAGCAGTCTGGCGATCTCCTCGTAGGAGATATTGGTCTCAAAGCATCCCTGGATGCTGGAAAGAACAGAAGAATAATTCTTCAGAAGCTCCGGTGAAAGAGCCTTGTTGATCACACCCTTGATCACTGCCATCTGGTTCTTGCCACGCTGACGGTCGCCCTCTTTAAAGGCATAACGCTCACGGCTGAATACCAGAGCCTGCTCACCGTTCAGGTAGTTCTCTCCCTGATTGAAGTGATATCCTGTCTCATTCTTGGAATCAAAGTCATAGTCAGAATAAACAGTAACTCCGCCAAGCGAATTGATCAGCTGCTCAAATCCCGCAAAGTTGATACGGAAATAATAGTTGATATCCTCATTATAAAGCATTCCCAGAGTATCCATACATACATTGATACCATAGATACCTGCATGTGTCAGCTTATCTCTCTGTCCGCCTGAAATAGAAAGCGGTACAAAATAATCACGAGGTGTGGAAACCAGAAGCACCTGTCTGGTAGCTGTATTTACCGTAGCAATGATATTGGAATCGCTTCGGCTCTTTGCAACAAGGCCGCTGCGGCTGTCGATACCACTGATAAAGATGGTATATACAGAACCGTCATTGGTACGCTCTTCAGCCTTCGCCTCTGTCTCCTGGGGCTCAATGGTCGTCTCCACCTTCTTCACGGTCAGCTCTTTGATCCTGGAAGAAATATCGGAATATCCATCCATCTCTTCAATAACACTTAAATATGCGCTGTTCAGCACGATCGCACCTGTCTGTCCGTTCAGAAGACCGTCAACCAGCTCTGTAAGTCCTGCATACTCCTGGACCTGCACAGTCTTGCCTGTCTCGGAATCCACTTCCTGGATAGCCTTGTCCGAATTGGCTCTGTCAAGATCTGTCAGCACACCATACACATAATCTGCTGTAGCCTCTATGGAATCTGCAGAATCATCTGCACGGACATAAATGCCGACCTCCGTAATCTCTGTGTTCACACCGGAGATCCCTGCCAGTGTGGAATGTGTCTTATAAACATACATACTTCCGAGAATGAATACTGCTGCAAAAACTGCTGCCAGGATCACTCCCACTACAAATCTTATCTTACCATCCGTACTCCATACAAGCGCCCCGACGATCACGATCAGGACCAGCATTACCAGTCCGATCACTGCAATGAACTTCGTCGGGATCACCTTCATATTCAGAAGCATGACCGCAAATACGATTGCTGTGATCAGAACCACAAGCGTCACGATCAGCCCTGGGATATGTTTCCCCATTTTTCTCATATGCAATCCTCCATTTTTGATGGTACAGAGAATATTACATATGGACACTCTCTGTACAGATTCAAATATCCTAATCATTTTACGCTTTTTTACTGATAAAAGCAAGAAATATCGTAAATCGCCAAATGCAAAAACAGTTCCGTGATATCATGATCCTTTTATGCTCTCACGATGTCACGGAACTGCCGCTAAAATGTTCCTTCTGTGAAATGGATCTCCTTATTCCACGGTAACACTCTTGGCAAGATTTCTCGGCTTATCCACATCCAGACCTTTATTTACACTGACATAGTAACCCAGAAGCTGCAGCGGGATCACTGCCAGAGAAGTTGCAAAATGCGGGTCTGTTTTCGGGATATAAACCGTAAAATCTGCAGTATCCTCGATATTATAGTTTCCAAACGTAGTAAGCCCCATCAGATACGCTCCACGGCTCCTGCACTCCACCATGTTGCTGACTGTTTTCTCATAAAGCTCCGGCTGTGTCAGGACACCGATCACAAGGGTGCCGTCCTCGATCAGGGAAATGGTGCCATGCTTCAGCTCGCCAGCCGCATACGCCTCAGAATGGATGTAGCTGATCTCCTTCATCTTAAGGCTGCCCTCAAGGCTGATGGCATAATCGATCCCTCTTCCGATAAAAAAGATATCCTTTGCATTGGCCTGCTTGGAGGCAAACCACTGAAGCCTTTCCTTATCCTCGATGATCCTGCCGATCTTGTCCGGAAGTGTCTTCAGTTCCTTAATGTAGGACTCACACTGCTCCTCTGAGATCTTTCCGCGGACCAGTGCCATCTGCAATGCCAGCACATAGGAAGCGATCAGCTGTGTACTGTACGCCTTGGTGGTAGCAACCGAGATCTCCGGTCCTGCAAGTGTGTAGAATACATGATCCGCCTCTCTTGCAATGGAAGAGCCCACCACATTGACAATAGCCAGCGTGCGGATCCCCTTCTCCTTACATTCCCGAAGCGCAGCCAGACTGTCCGCAGTCTCACCGGACTGACTGATGATCACTGCCAGGCCGGCAGGATCCAGAAGCGGCTTCCGGTAACGGAACTCCGAAGCAAGCTCCACACGCACCGGAAGACCTGCAAGATCCTCGATCACATACTGTGCAGCCATTCCCACATGGTAAGCAGAGCCGCAGGCCACGATATAAACCTGGCTGATGCTGCGGATCCTCTCATCATCCAGACCGATCTCTGTCAGATCCAGCTTGTCCTCCCGGATAACGGAATTCAGTGTATCTGCGACTGCCTTCGGCTGCTCATGGATCTCCTTCATCATGAAATGCTCAAAACCGGCTTTCTCCGCTGCCTCTGCATCCCACTCAATGATCTTAGGCTCCTTCTCGATCTCCTCACCATCCAGATTGTAAAAAGTGATCTCACCCGGTTTTACACATGCCAGCTCCAGATTTCCGATATAATAAACATTTCTTGTATACTTCAGGATCGCAGGAACATCCGATGCGATATAGGATTCTCCATTCTCCACACCCAGGATCATAGGGCTGTCTTTTCTCGCTACAAAGATCTCTTCCGGATAATCACGGAACATCATTACCAGCGCATAGGAACCACGGATACGCACCATGGCATGACGCACTGCCTCAACCGGAGATCCGCCGTATTTCTGGTAGTAATAATCCACCAGCTTCACAGCAACCTCCGTATCTGTGGAAGAATAAAAAGAATATCCCCTGCGGAGAAGCTTCTCCTTCAGCTCCTGGTAATTCTCGATAATACCGTTATGCACAGCTGCCACATTTCCGTTATCACTGACATGAGGATGGGCATTGACCTCTGATGGTTCTCCGTGAGTTGCCCAGCGGGTATGACCGATCCCGCACATACCCGGAACAGATTCACCTGCGTTTGTTTTCTCCAGAAGGACCTTCAGACGGCCCTTCGCCTTAATGATCTCAATATCCTTTTCCCCGTCACGCACTGCGATGCCGGCGGAATCATATCCTCTGTATTCTAGTTTGGAAAGCCCGTCCAGAAGGATGGGTGCTGCCTGATGCCTGCCTGTAAAACCTACAATTCCACACATGATTTTTTTCTCCTCTTATTGCATTTTTATATTCTTCTGACTGCTCCGTTCTTCAGACACCTGCGGTCTGCATCCAGGACATCACTCTGCCACATGCCCCTTCTTACGGACGATCTCAACCACCTGGTCCACATATTTTCTGCAAAGCTCCTCACTCTCTGCCTCTACCATAACACGAAGCAGAGGTTCTGTGCCGGATTCTCTCACCAGGATCCTTCCGGTGTCTCCAAGCGCCTCAGCCACACTCTCTACTGCTGCCTGCACATCCACATCTGCCTGCGCTGCTGCCTTGTCATGGACACGCACGTTCTCAAGAACCTGGGGATAGATCGCCAGATCAGCAGTAAGCTCACTGAGCTTTTTCTTCCTTGCCATTATAACTTCCATCATCTTCAGACTTGTAAGGATGCCATCCCCGGTAGATGCATACTTGGAAAAAATAATGTGCCCGGACTGCTCACCACCAATACGGCAGCCATTCTGCATCATATATTCATAAACATATTTATCCCCTACTGCAGTCTTCGCATACTCGATATCAAGAGCATCAAAAGCCTTGTAAAGGCCAAAATTGGACATTACCGTAGTCACAACCGTATTGGTGAGAAGCTTTCCGCGCTCCTTCATATAACGGCCGTACACATAAAGGATCGCATCCCCGCTAACCACATTTCCCTTCTCATCCACACAGAGACAGCGGTCCGCATCTCCGTCGTAGGCAAAGCCAACATCCAGTCCCTTCTCCACTACAAACTTCTGGAGACCCTCGATATGGGTGGAACCGGCATTGTTATTGATATTGGTACCATCCGGCTCAGCATTGATCACATAAGTCTTCGCTCCCAGCGCATCAAAAACCGCCTTTGCGATATTCCATGCACTTCCGTTGGCACAGTCCAGTCCAATCCGCATTCCCTTAAAGGAATATACTCCCAAGGAGATCAGATATCCTATGTAACGGTTCCGGCCTGCCGAATAATCCACCGTCCTGCCGATCTCACCGCCCTTTGTAAAAGGAATCTCATGCCATTTCTCTCCGAACAGCTGAAGACGGTCATCCAGATAATCCTCCACCAGAGCGATGATCTCCTCCTCCATCTTCTCACCCTGGCCGTTGATCAGCTTGATCCCGTTATCATAATAAGGATTATGGCTGGCAGAGATCATGATACCGCAGTCAAAGCCATCGGTACGGGCAACATAAGCCACAGACGGCGTTGTTGTCACATGAAGAAGATAAGCATCCGCTCCGGATGCCACCAGCCCGCCAACCAGCGAATACTCAAACATATAGCTGGAACGTCGGGTATCCTTGCCGATCACGATCCTGGCCGCAGCCGTCTCCCCCGCTCTTCTGCGCAGCTCATTATAATACCATCCCAGAAAACGCCCGATCTTAAATGCATGATCTGCAGTTAACGAAACACCCGCTTCTCCACGGAAGCCATCTGTACCAAAATATTTTCCCATTTCTTGCTCTCCTTTGTGTGTTAATATTTATAACTTATCTTATATATTGATGTGTCATACAGATCGATCAGAATTGTTCTTATCTTTCTGTATGAACATCAATAATATTATCTATATTTCCAGCAGATTTACAGCCTCTGAACAGCCACTTTACATCGCTTCTTACAAAAAGCAACTCCATACGCCAGAATATTATTTCTTCCTTCATTACGTAACCGTTCATCGTACCGCTTTTCTCTGATCTGTGCCAGCGCTCTTTCACATGCATTTTGCAGTCCTGAAAAAGTCTGAGAATACTTCAGCTCGATAACGATCCCGGCATCCGGATCTTCCGGTTCTGCCAGAATATCTGCAAAACCATCTCCAGATTCCGCATTAGACTGAACAAGCCAGTTTGGATCACTACGCAAAAGCCCCAACAAAAGTCCATGATAAAAAATTTCTTTTTCTTCATTTCGTCCTTTTGTATCAAAAATACTGATCGTATTTCCCAGAATCTTTGTAAGGCGTTCCTCAATCTCACCTGCATTCCCTTCTTTTATTGCTTTCAGCAGATTTTTCGTCGGCTCCGCCTCTTTCAGCACTGCGCGGTCAAACCATTCCTTTATCTGAAGCACATAAACTTCTCTTATCTCCCTGTTCGGAATGGTCAGACGATACACTCCCCGTTCGGTCTTCCCTGCCTGTGTAAGATATCCTGTAGTAAATAATACACTCCAGAGATTATCCAGACTGTTATCGATTTCATCATAGGTCAACTCCATACGGATCGTTTTCTCAATAGACTCACCTGCGATCAGACGCTCTATCTCATCTCTCGTAGTCTTATCTGCCCTGTCAATAAATCTCCTTACCAGTTCATTCCCACTGGTATTGATCCAATAAGACAGCGGCTCCGCATCCGGATTCCCACGCAGACAATCTACATGATTGATCACATCCCATGGACAGTACACATCCGTATTTCCAAAATGATATCCATCATACCATTCCTTTGTTTCGGAAAGATGATCCTCCATGCCATATGCTGTAAGCAATCTGCAGACCTCATCATCTGTGAAACCAAAATGCTCATCAAATCGATGATCCGTGATCGAAAGCACTTTGAAGTTATTAAGTCCTGTAAAAATACTCTCTTTAGACACGCGAAGACACCCTGTTAATACTGCAAAATACAGAGAATCGTTAGTCTTAAGTGCCTGTCCGAACACACCGCGTATCATGAGCACCATTTCTTTATAATATCCATGCTGAAAAGCCTTATCCAGAGGAACATCATATTCATCTATAAGAATGATCGTCTTCTGCCCATAATGCTTATGCAACAGCTGAGACAACATCTGCAACGCAGAAGAAAGAATATTTTCATCCATAGAATATCGGCCATTCTCCACAGAGATCAATGTACGATATATATCTTTATCCGTTTCTGTCAGTCTGTCACTCTCCAATAAAAACAGAAAACGACTGGCCTCTCTGCCTACCAGTTCTGTCAGCTGATAGCGTGCATTCTCAAAGGTAAGTCCATCAACATTCTTCAGCGATAAAAACACTACCGGAAATTTCCCCATATACTGTTCACACAGTTCTTGTTTCCGGGAAATATAAAGACCTTCAAACAGCGCTTCATCTGCCCCGATCTCGAAGAAACAACGAAGCATACTCATATTCAATGTTTTCCCAAAACGCCGAGGTCTTGTAAAAAGATTTACTTTCCCCCACTGATCGATCAGTTGTTCGATAAGCCTGGTCTTATCTACATAATAAAAATCCGCCTGACGAATTTCCTGAAAATTCTCAATTCCCACCGGTAGCTTCGGTCTCTTCATATTCCGCGTTCCACTCCCTTTCAATGCGAAAAATCACATACAAATATGCCAATCGCCACGTGATTCGTGCTTTCAGAGTAGCACAATACGCTCTTTTTGTCTATTGATTTATTTCGACTCCGTTCGACAAACATATCCGCCTTACCTGCGCAGCTCTGAAGCTTTTTCACAATTTCCTGAAAATTCTCAATTCCCACCGGTAGCTTCGGTCTCTTCATATTCCGCGTTCCACTCCCTTTCAATGCGAAAAATCACATACAAATATGCCAATCGCCACGTGATTCGTGCTTTCAGAGTAGCACAATACGCTCTTTTTGTCTATTGATTTATTTCGACTCCGTTCGACAAACATATCCGCCTTACCTGCGCAGCTCTGAAGCTTTTTCACAA